>JAFQKL010000027.1 GCA_017396965.1 Clostridia bacterium | reverse complement strand
CCGCGGACGGTGTCTGAGATCGGCTCGTTGGTGTCGTCCCCCTCAACGAGGACGGTGTACACCCCGGTGATCGAGCCTGTGGTGAAGTTGCCGCTGCGCTCCAGGAGCTTGGGCAGCTCAGCGTAGATCGAGGGGGTGTAGCCTCTGGCGACGGGGGGTTCGCCGATGGCGAGGCCGATCTCGCGCTGGGCCATGGCGAAGCGGGTGAGGGAGTCCATCATCAGCAGGACGTCGTAGCCCTGGTCCCTGAAGTATTCGGCGATGCCGGTGGCGACCGAGGGGCATTTCATTCTGAGCATCGCCGGCTGATCCGAGGTGGCGACGACGAGGATCGAGCGTTTCATCCCCTCTTCGCCTAAGTCCTTTTGCACAAACTCCAGCACCTCGCGGCCGCGCTCGCCGACTAAGGCGATGACGTTGATATCCGCCTTGACATTCCGGGCAATCATGCCCATCAGGGTGGACTTGCCGACGCCGGAGCCCGCGAAGATGCCGATGCGCTGGCCCTTGCCGATGGTGAGCATCCCGTCAATCGCCTTGACGCCGAACTCCATCCGCTCGCGGATGGGCGGGCGGGCGAGGGGGTTGGTGTAGGACCCGGGGATGCAGTAGGGGGTGCCGCCCTCGAAGGGGGCTTTGCCGTCGATCGGCTGGCCCATGGCGTTGATGATGCGGCCGCGCAGGAACTCGCCGACGCGGAGGGTGAGCTGCCCGCCGGTGTTGCGGACGAAGTTGCCGGCCGAGATGCCGGCCATGTCGGAATAGGGCATTAAGAGGATGCGGTCGTTTTTGAAGCCGACCACCTCGGCGGTCACCTGGCTGCCGGACTCGCCGTTGTAGATGCGGCAGATGTCGCCGACGGCGGCGCGGCCGCCCGAGGCTTCGATGGACATCCCGACGATGTTCTCGATCTTGCCGGTCAGGCTGTAGGTCTCGGCGCTGTAGACCTGGCGGATCATGTTGCGAAACATGGGGGCTGTCCTCCTTCCTGGGGCGGTTCGGCGCTGCGGGGCGGGGGTGGGGGCTGAGTTGCTGTTTGCCTCCCGGCGGGCGGGGGCGGGGCGGGCCTAGGGAACGAAGCGGCCGGGGCCGCCGGTGAGTTCGAATCCGCCTGCGCTGTCGGTCGGCAGGTCGGAGATGAGGTTTCTGATGTTGTTCATCTGGGTGGCGGCGGAGGCGTCGATGATCTCGTCCGGCATTTCGATGATGCAGGTGCCGGCCTCGTCCTCGTCCATGGGGATGATGCGGACGCGGTCGGAGAGGGCGCCCAGCGCCGTCGCCAGGGCGGGGGGCAGGGGGGTGAGGCGGCGGGCGTCGGTGGCGGAGATGTAGATGTGCGCCCACTCGCGGCGCTTGTGCTTGTCGATGGCGGTCTGGATCATGCGGCTGATCACCTCGCCGCTGCTCTTTAAGCTGACGGCGACGATCTTTTCGGCGACGGCGAGGGCCAGGTCCTTCATCTCGTCCACCTGACTGTCCAGCTGACGGTCGAGGGCGGCGGCGGCGCGGTCGAGGAACTGCTCGACCTCCCTGATCATCTGCTCCGCCTGCCGCTCGGTGGCCTGACGGCCCTCCTCAATCGCCTGCGCGGTGCCGGCGGCGTAGCCCTCGGCGTGACCGGCGGCGTAGCCCTCGGCCCTGGCGCGCTCGGCGATGAGGGCGGCATTCTCCTTCGCCTCCCGCTCGGCCTCGGCCACCAGCTCCTGCGCACGGCGGCCGGCCTCCTTGAGCAGTTTGTCGGCCTGAATCTCGGCGTAGGCAAGGGTGCCTTCTTCCGGCTCCGGCTCCGGCTCAGGCTCCGGTTCCGGCTCCTCGGGCGGCTGGCCGCCGGGGTGGAACACCGCGGCGGGGTCGGCCTCCTCGGGCACCAGCTCGGTGAAGCCCTCGTCGCCCTCCTCTCTCAGCTCCTCAGTGTCGAGAAAGGGGAAGGGAGAGACGTTGGGCTTGGAAAATCTTTTCCAAATACTAGGCAATAATATCGTCCTTTCCGCCCTTCAGAATGATGATCTCGCCCTTCTCCTCGAGGTCGCGGATGATATCGACGATGCGCTGCTGCGCGTCCTGCACATCCTTGATACGCACGTTGCTGGTGATTTCGAGATCGTCCTTGATGTTCTGGGCCATACGGGTGGACATATTGGCAAAGAGCTTTTCGGCCACCTCGGCGTTGGAGCCCTTGAGGGCGAGCACCAGATCTCTCGCGTCGCAGTCGCGGACAAAACGCTGGATCGAGCGGTCATCCATGGTGATGATGTCCTCAAAGACGAACATTCTCTTGCGGATCTCGTCGGCCAGCTCCTGATCGTAGGCGGCGAGGCCGTCGAAGATGTTCTTTTCGCTGGCGCGGTCGAGGTTGTTCATCACGTCGGCGACGTAGTCGATACCGCCGACCTTGACGTTGGCGCTGGTGACGATGCTACTGAACTTCTTGCTCATCTCGGCCTCCACGATCTTGATGGCGGCGGGGGAGACGGAGTCGATCTTGGCGATCGATTCGACCACCTGAATCTGCCGCTTCTCATCGAGCTGGGCGACCACGCCGGCCGCCTTGTCGGCATCGACGTAGGAGAGCACCAGCGCGATGGTCTGGGGACGCTCGCCCTGCAGGGCGGAGAAGAGGGCCTTGACATCGGCCTTGTTCATAAAGGCGAACTCGCGGTTCTTGAGCGACTTGGTGACCTTGCTTAAGAGATCATCCGCCGCCTGGGAGCCGTAGGCCTTTTCCAGCACGGCGCGGGCGTATTCGAGTCCGCCTTCGGTGACCGCCTTGTTGGTCATGCACATCTGGTGGAACTCGTTTAAGATCTCCTCGGTCACCGAGGAGTCGAGGAAGCCGAGCTTGGCGACCTCGATGGTCAGCTGCTCCACATCCTCAGGGTCCATGTACTTATAGATCTGGGACGCCTTGTCCGCCCCCAGGGCGACGATGACGGTCGCCGCCTTCTGGGGGGAGGACATCTCAATCTTGGGTTTGGGACGGAAGGCCTGCGGCGCTGCCGCCGGGGCCACTGCGGCGATGTTGGCATTTGCGGGGGCTGCTGCTGTTGCTGCCTCAGCCATTGTCGTCGCCTCCTCTCAGCCAGTTTCTGATCATCTGGGCTGCAATCTCGGGGTTGGTATCGGCAAAGGAGCGGATGTCCTGCCGCAGCTCGAGGCTGCGCTCGGACTGCAGGCTCATGACATCGGCACCGGTCGTCGGCTTCTGCTCGGCGATGAGGCCCGAAGCGGCGAGGAAGGCCGCCACTTCGTCCTGCTGGGCCAGCGCCGCTTCCTCTTCCTCCTTCTTCTTCCTGCGCTTCTTGCGGATGGAGAGGATGACGATGAGCAGGATGAGGAACAACACGAGGCCGGCTGCGAGCGCGAAGACCGCCCACATCGGGATGCCGAGCAGATCGCCGGGCAGGCCGGGCAGCGGCTCGTCGGGATCGTAGAAGGGCAGGGCGATGATCGAGATGCGGTGCTCGAGCAGTTCGACGCCCGTCTCCTCATCAATCAGGCCCTCAATGCCGGAGGCGCGGGCGACGTGCAGCCGCAGCGCCTCCACATCGACGTTGCCGGCGGTGGTGGAGTTGATGGAAACGGAGACCGAGCAGTCGGTGAGGAAGCCGGCGGTGGAGACCTTGTGCGTCTCCTCGCGGGGGTTGTCGTACTCTCTGGTACCGCTGCCGCCGAGGGAGGTCTCGTTGCCGTTGGGGTCTGCGAGGTCTTCAATGTATTCGGGGAGGTCGGCATTGGTCTCGGCGCCCACCAGGCCGCCGATGACGACGTTGCCGTTTTCGTCGACATAGTATTCAAAGATCTCCGCACCGAGGATGCCGCGGCCGTTGGTGCTGCCGTCGTCCGCCCAGTCGGGGAGCCAGACGTCGGTCTTGTCCGATTCCACCATGGCCACTTCGACCTCGCAGTCGACGCCGACGCTGACATTCTCGTTGCCGAAGAAGGGCACCAGCACCTGCATGACGTTGGTGCGGATCTTGTTCTCCCACTGCTCTTCGAGCATGATCTTGAGGCTGGAGGCCTCGGAGTCGGCCAGGGAGCCGGTGGTGTTGCTGTAGGAGTTGCCGAAGTTGTCGACAATGGCGACCGATTCGACGCGCAGGCCCTGCACGCCCTTGGCCACCAGCTGGCGGATGGCGTTGGCCTGTGCGCTGGTGAGCCGCTGCGCGCCCTCCATCGTCACCATGACGGAGGCGGTGGCCTCGATGACGTTGCCGCTGTCCAGCACATAGCGGAGGTCCTCGCCGGGGGTGAGCTGAACGTGGGCGTCGCGCACCCCGTCCATGCAGCGGATGACGGCTTCCATCTTCTCGCCCAAGGCGATGATAAAGGCCTGGCTGCGCTCTGACTCGGTGGAGAGGGCGCCCACCCGCTCAAAGTAGGTGGAGTAGCCAAATCCGCCCTGCTCGGGGAATTCGACGAGCAGGTTGGCCTTGAGCTGCGGCTCGAGGTTCTTCGGCACCATCACCGTGTCGTTATTTTCCACCCGATAGTCGGTCACTCCCTGCTCCTCGAGGTAGGAGAGGATGGTGGAGACCTCCTCGGTGGTCAGCCCCGTGAACAGCACCGTCCACGGGCGGTTGAAGATCATCACCGCCAGCAGCAGCACCAGAGCGGCGACCACCACGCCGGTGATGATAAACACTTTCTTCGGTATTTTTTTGAGAAATTCCCGGAATTTCTCCCAATACTGCTTCACTTTTTCAGGCAACCCTTACAACCTCCTTGCCCCGTTCCCTGTTTTTGAAAAGCGCCAACACCTGCCCACGCCGGACGGGCGGGCAGGTGTTTCGCTTGTTTAGAGGCTGATACGGGTCAGCTCCGAGTAGGCATCGAGGGCTTTGTTGCGCAGCTGAACCAGCAGGTCAACGGCAATCTGGGCCTTGGTGGAGGCGATGCCCATCACGGCCGGATTGTCCAGCTGGCCGGTTGCCAGAAGGTATTCGGTTTCGGTTTTTGCGGCATCGGTCTGCTTGACGTTCTCGATGGCCGAGCGGAAGATGGTATCGAACATACCCCAGTCCTCGCCGACGACGGGGGACTTGTTTGCGGCGATTTCGGGGGTGGTGATGGAGGCGATGGGGGCGATGCGCGAAATCGTGTTGTTCAAGGGACGGTCTCTCCTTCCGTTTGGCACCGCCGGCTGACGGTTCGCGGGGGGGCGAAGCGGCGGCGGTGGGTCTCAGGATCTGTCAGAAAAAGGGGTTATCGGCCGATCTCCAGCCCCTTGGAGATCACGGTCTTCAGGGTGTTGAAGGCGGTGACGTTGGCGGCGAAGGCCTGCGAAGCGGCCATCGCGTCGGTGATCTCCTTGACGGTATCGACGTTGGGCATCTCCACATAGCCCTGCTCATCGGCGTCGGGATGGGTGGGGTCGTAGACCACCTTTAAGGGGGAGGGGTCTTCCACAATCTGGGTGACGCGCACGCCGCCGGCGGTGGTGTAGCCACGATTCGGGGCGAGGCCCTCGGAGGCTCTGGCCATGGCGGCGCGGAAGTCATCGCGGCCGGTTTCGGCCTGGAAGACCACCATCTTGCGGCGGTAGGGGCCTTCCCCGTTTTCCACGCGGGTGGTGGTGGAGTTGGTGATGTTCTCCGAGACGATGTCCAGACGCAGCTGCTGCGCCGTCATGCCGGAGCCGATGATGTTGATCGAGCTTAAAAATGCCACTTTGGACCTTCCTCTCCCCGCCGGCCGGTGCCGGCGGCTGCGGTGTGGGGGGCGGGCGGCGGACGCGGGGAGCCGCGTTTCAAAAACCGCCCTCAAATGAAGACAAAATCGAAAAAATCACAGTTTTTTCGCTTGGGTTCCAATTATCTCCGAAGCGGACACTAGCCGTCCGCCCCTTTACAGGACGGCCGGCTTGACCGGTTCTGTTCAAAAACGCGGCGCTTTCCCGCCGGCGCGGGACTTACTGACCGCGCACCGCCGTGCGCAGGATGTTGAGATCGCTGTTGATGGCGCTCATGACATACTGCAGCTGATAGGCGTTGCGGATCATCTCCACGCTCTGCTCGGTGACGTTGACGCCGTTGTCATCCATGCGGGTGGACTCGATGTGCTCGGTGACGACGGGGTCGCTGCGGTGCAGCGTCTTTCTCACCTCGGCGCGGACGTTGCCGCGGCGGGCGGCGCGCTCGATATCGTGGCGCAGCTGCTCCTCAAAGGTGACCACCTTGGCCTTGTAGCCGGGGGTCTCGGCGTTGCTGATGTTGTCGAGAATGGCGGCCTGCCTGGTCCACAGGTAGCCCATCGACTTCTCCATCATCAAAAAGGAATTGCTGGATAACAGATCCATGCGGTGGCCTCCGTTCCTTCGGTCTGCCCGCGGCGGCCGGCCCTGCGGGCGGACGCCTGCTGCGGGGGTCGGTCTGCGGGGGTGGTCTGCGGGTTCGATCTATTGTCAAGAGCCCCGGCGCTCGGTCGAGCGGGGGTCAGAACTGTTGCCCGGGAGGGGGGGGGTGCCGTGCGTTTCGGACGCGGCAAAGCGCGGCATCGGGTTTTGAGAACCGTGTACCAATTGCCGCTCTCCATTATGAACCTTTTTTTCGAAAAATGCAAGCGGGGTTTCTCCCCTGTTTTCGCCTTTTTCCGTCATTGGTTGTTAATGCCAACCCGCATTTTCATGTCTGTTTTTGCGGTTTTTTGTTTACATAAATCCATTTCTCTGACGATCATCCAAATCTCACCTCCTGTTTTGAGGATGGAATTTGGAAAAAATTTTACTGAAACGGAGGGATCTTTTTACCGCTCGTCCTTAATTCAGGGACATATGTCCGTCAAAATGCTGAAAAGCGGAGGAATCGCGCTGAGGCGGTTTTCTTTTGTGCGACCGGTGTGGCGGGTGGGAACAGGGGCTTATCCTCTCCCGCTGTCCCGCTGCATCCGGCGCTGCTGCTTGTCGCGGTACATGGCCTCCTCGGCGCGGCGGAAGAGGGTCTCGAAGCTGTCTCCCTCGAGGCTCTCGGCGCTGCCGATCGAGCAGCTGACGGGGCAGTCGGGCACCTCGTTGTCAAACAGCTGGCGGATGACGCGGCGCAGCTCCTCGCAGCGCTCCGCCACCGACCCGGTACAGAAGCTTCTGGCGTAGACAAGGAACTCATCCCCGCCGTAGCGGCAGATGATATCCTGGATGCGAAACAGTCTGCGCACCTCGGCGGCGGCGCGCACCAGCAGGGCGTCGCCGACGTGGTGGCCGTGGGCCTCGTTGACCTGGCGGTAGCTGTCGAGGTCGATCATCAGCATCACGCCGCGGCTGCCCTCCTCCGCGAGGCGGGCGGAGATCTGCTCGCGGGCGGTGGCGAGGTTGAGCAGGCCGGTGAGATCGTCGTGACTGGCGCGCTGCTCGAGGCGGGCGGCCTCGTCTTTTTCGCGGTCGATGTCGATCAGAATACCGACGGCGCGCTGGGGACGGCCGGCGCCGTCGAACACATGGGTCACCCGCAGGCGGTGCCAGCGGTAGCTGCCGTCGGAGGCGAGGACGCGCACCTCCGTCTCGATGCAGGCGCCGTTGCCGGTGGCCATCGCCTCGCGGCAGAGGCGCAGCAGGGCGCGTGTGTCGCTGGGGTGGAGGTGGCCGGAGCGGGCCAGCTCTTTCACCGGGGCGTTCTGCAGCGGCGGATAGCCGAAGCTGCGCTCCCAGTTGCCGGAGCAGGTGATGGTGTCGCTCTCGATATCCCATTCAAAGATGATGTCTTCGGTCTGGTTCAGGATGATCTCGTGACGGGCGAGGGAGTGGCGCAGGTGTTCGCGGTCCTCATGGCTGCGGGAGGCGTCCATGAGGGAGAAGAGCAGCGTCTCCTCCGCGTCTTCGGTGAGCAGCTGGCCGCGGCAGAGGACCCAGACAAAGCCGCCGCTCTTGCGGGCCAGGCGGAACTCCAGCTCGGCGCGGGCGCCGCTCTGCAGCTGACGGCGCAGCTCGCCGAGCACGTCCTCGCGGTCGTCCTCATGGATGAGGGCGAGCAGGCTGTTGTCGTACTGCTCATGCACCTCCTGCTCAACAAAGCCGCACAGCCCGTAGAGCGAGCCGGCGCCGCCGAGCAGGGTGAGGCCGTGGTCGTAGCGGCAGCGGAGGACGGCGTTCATCAGGGCGAACATCGCCTCCCTGCTCTCCTCCGTCAGCTCCTCGCGGCGGGCGGCGCTCATGCTCTCCCCCGCGAGCGGGCGCCAGACCTGCAGCGCCTGGCGGCTGCCGTCCTCGCCGGTGTCCACCCGCAGCAGGGTGACCTCATAGCGCTGGTAGGCGCCGAGCTGGCCGCTGTAGACCCGGCAGTGCATGGAGTGACGGCGCAGATCCTGCTGGAAGAAAAAGTCCGTCGCAAAGGCGTGGTTGGCGCGAAGGAGGGCGACGTCGTCGGGATGGACGCCGCTGGCGGCGATCTCCTCAGCGGGGGAGGCGAAGCCGGCCTGCAGGCGGACGGGGTCGAAATCGGGGTTGGGGTTGTAGACCATATGGTAGACGCCGCTGTCGAAATCCATCTCCATGACGGTGGCATCGACATAGTGCAGCAGCGTTTGATACTTGCTCTGGGCGATATGCAGGGTGTCGGCCCCCTGGCGGCGCTGCGGGGCGGGCAGGGGGAGGGAGATGCGCTCGGCGGGGGAGAGGTTGCCGTCGGCATAGGCGGCGGCGAGCTGTCCGAACTCGCCGTGGATCCGCTTGAAGCACTCGAGCAGCAACGGCGAGAAGGTGCCGCACTCGCCGTTGACGATCATGTTCACCGCCTGCTCGTGGGAGAAGGCGGGCTTGTAGACTCTGGGGGTGGTGAGGGCGTCGTAGCAGTCAGCGAGGCCGGCGGCCTGGGCGCAGATGGGGATCTCGTCGCCGGCGAGGCCGTCGGGGTAGCCTCTGCCGTCCCACCGCTCGTGGTGGTGGCGGCAGATGTTGTAGGCATAGCGGAGGTATTCCTCGTTGCCCATGCCGGAGAGGTGCTCAAGCATCTCGCTGCCGCTGGTGGCGTGGGTTTTCATCACCTCGAACTCCTCTTTGGTGAGGCGGCCGGGCTTGTTTAAGATCGAATCGGGGATGCTGATCTTGCCGATGTCGTGCAGGGTGGCGGCGGAGGCCATGAGGGCCACGGTTTCTAAGGTGAGGCCGTATTCCGGGCAGCTGCGGGAGATCTCGCCGAGCAGCAGCTGGGTGAAGCGGCGGATGCGCAGAACGTGCTGCCCCGATTCGGCGCTGCGCGACTCGATGATGGAGGTGAGGGCATCGATCATGATCTCGTTGGAGTGGCGCAGGGTCTGCTCCTGCTCTCTGACCAGCTCCTCGAGGTGCCATTTATGGCGGTACAGCTCGACGATGTTGGCCACGCGGTGGCGGATGACGCTGGTGTCGAGCGGTTTGGTGATGATGTCGGTGGCGCCGATCTCAAAGGCGTGCGCCCTCGCCTGGGTGGAGCCGGAGGCGGTGATGACGATGACGGGGATCTCCTCGAGCATCCCGTTTTGCGCCATCTCGGCCAGCACCTCGTAGCCGTCCACAACGGGCATGACAATGTCCAGCAGAACGGCGGCGATGCAGTGCCGGTCCTGCTGGAGCAGGAAGAGGGCCTGGGCGCCGTTTTCGGCTTCCAGGATATTGTAGCTGCTGGAAAAGATCCGCCGCAGGACAGCGCGGCTGCTGCCCATATCGTCGACAATCAGCAGGGTATCTCTGAGCGTCAAGGAAATCCCTCCTCGGGGTGTTGTGTCCGGGCAGCCGGGGGGTGCGGGGGACAGGGTTCTCCTCCGGGGACCGATTACCGTTGACCGGCGCGCGAAGACGAGGCGGTGCGCCGGGCCGTCGCTTGCTATTCCTTTTATTCTACACGACTTCCATTTTTTCGTCAAGCGTTTTCAGGGAGACATTCCTGGATTTCTGTGCACTTTTGCTGAAGCTTTGCGGCAATTGCGTGATAGACGGATGATTCTTTTCATTTTCGAGGGTTTTTTGAAATTTTTTTGAGGACAAGGAGGAGGGACGGGGGTGTGGATTCCCGTTCCTTTCGCCCGGGGAGGGACGGCGGGGGTGCTGGCGGGGGGTGCAGACGGGGGTGCGCGGATTTCTTCCTATTATAATATACTGTTTTGATCTATGCTTTTGCTGCCGATTTCATGCCCGCTCCCCTTCTTTTTTCTGCCGCTTTCGCGGCGTGCGGCACAAAAAAACACCCCCCGTGCCATCGGGGGGTGTTTGGCAAAGCGGTCAGGCGTAGACGTCGATATACTGCCCCTTGGCCACCGTCGCGGGGGGCGGCGTGGCGGGGAGCATATTGAGCATTCCCTGAGCGGCCATCTCGGTGGTGTCCATCGCCTTCTTGGCCATCGACATGGTATAAGACACCGCGAGCTGTTCCGCGGCCATACTCATGGCAACACTTGCAACATCCATCAGTCATCCTCCTTTCCCTTTTGCTGCGCCCCTTCCTCCGAAGGGGCGATCCGGGTGACGGCGCCGCTCTCCAGCGGGCTGGCGGGGGTGCGCTCCAACACACCGCCCAGCAGGCCGAGCAGGTCGGCGGGGGCCGCTTCTTCGACCGCCGAATCCCGGTTGGCGGCGGTGGCGGTCACCAGCTCGCTGCGGAGGATGGGCACGTCGCCGGGGGCCGAGATGGCCAGGCGCACGCGGTTGCCCTCCACCGAGACGATGGTGACCGAAATATCCTCTCCGATGAGCAGCGACTCACCGGACTTTCGCTGCAGAATCAGCATCCGCCCTCATCCCCCTTCGAGCTGAATTCGCGAAGCGGGTGGCGCATATTGTAGTCCCCCTCCTCGAGGATGATCTGCCGCGCCTCGCGGGTGTGGGGGTTGACAACGACGGGGCATTTGAGGTTGACGGTGCTCTCCGACACGGGATTGCGCACCGCGCACAGCACATAGTAGGCCAGCTCACTGCTCTCCTTCGCCCCGAAGAAGCGCAGCTCCCGCTTTTGCAGCACCGGCTCATAATCGTGGGTGAGCGAGAAGGGGTTCATGACCACAAAGGCCAGCGCCGGGGTGGCGGCACTCTGCAGGCAGAGCATATTGCCCCCGCTGCCCTCGAAGGGCAGCAGCAGAAAGCCGCGCTCCTCCTCAAATCCAAACAGCCCGGCCGGGAAGGTGATCAGGTCCTCCTTCTCGTAGTCGACCGTGCCGAAATACTTGGTGTTCAGCTTCAAGACAGGCTCCTCCGTTTCACCGCCGGGGGCTGAGCGCTGCCGGCGGAGATGGCTCAAGGGCGTCCCCCATCGGAGAGGCGCCCCGGCTGTGACTCTTGGATGATGCGCCGGCGGCTGTCACGCCTGCACGTCGATGGGTTCGTAGTTGGGATCGGCGGACTTGGGCACATAGAGCGGGCCGCCGACGTACTTGATGACCACATCGGGCTGCTGGGTGACGGAGATCTCAATGTCGCCGGGGGTGAACTGGAACTGGGGCTGGTTGAGGCGCCAGTCGAGGTTGAGCTTTTCCATCTCGTAGCGGATGTTCAGCTCACCGGGATCCCAGGAGATCTCCGGGCCGACGGAGGGCATGAACTTGATGCCGACATTGGTCTTCAAATCTCTGGTCTGGGCATCGGCGGCGAACTGGGTGACCAGCTCCTGGCCCACCTTGGCGTTGAGCAGCAGCTGTCCCTGCTGGGCGTAGGTGGCGGTGGCCTCATAGGCGGCCTCCTTGCCCTGCTGCGCGCTCTGCTGCACCGAGCGGACGGTGGTGGGCACGATCGAGTTGCGCATCTCAAAGGTGTCGATGTTCAGGCGGATGGGGCGACTCTTGATCTGCAGGCCGCCGTCGCCGCGGGAGATCTCGAGGTCGGCCGTGCCACGGGTGTACTCAAGCTTGGCATTGGTCACCTTCATCTCGATTTCAATGGGAACGGTTTTGATTTCAATGAGCGGAGTCATAACCTCTGCCGCGCTCCTTTCTTGACCGATAGTTTGGGAGGATAGGGGGTGGAAAACCGGCGTTCTGCCGGGGGGGAAGCGGGTAGAAGAGGTGCAGACTGAGCCGGGGCGCAGTCTGCACCGGGCGAACAAAGTCTGAGCCGGGGGGGTACGGGTTAACCGGGGTTGCTGACGAACCGGGAAGGGTCAGGCTGTTTCGGGGTTACCAATGAACCGGGCGGGGACAGGCTGTTTTGGGTTGCCGTTCGGGGCTACAGGTTGAGGAAATCCATCAGGGTTTCGGAGAGGACGCTGTTGCCCACCTTGAGGGCGGCGTTGTAGCTGTACTGTGCCCAGGAGAAGGCGGTGATGGCGTCGGCCCTGTCCACCATATCGGTGGCGTTGAACTGCTCGTTTAAGTTGTAGGCCGACTGCTCGAGCTGCTTCTGGTTGCTCTTTAAGAAGGCGGCCTGGGTGGTGAGGGCGGTGTGCTGGTCCTTTAAGTCGGAGGCGGAGTTTTCAAACTTTTTGGCGAGACGGTAGTACTCCTCCTCCTCCTCGGCGGTGGCCCAGGCGCCGTCCTCGTTGGAGCAGTTTTGCAGGATCTCGCCCATGCGGGCGATGATGGAGGCGATGTTTTTGGGGTCGCCGTCTTCGTCGACGCCGTAGCCTAAGTAGGTGATGCCCTGCATGGAGATGTTGAAGGCGGAGGCCTCCACCAGACGGCGGTCGTCCACCTGCGCCTGGTCCGTCTCCTGAAGGCCGAGGCCGATGTCGACGAATTTCTTTTCGTCTTCGTCCATGTAGCGGAGCTTGTCGTAGTTCTCCACGGCAGTGTCGTAGTCGGTCTGGGTGATGTATTCGCCGTCTTCCCCGGCGGTCTGGTAGTAGGTTGCGGGGACTGTGGGATCAGCGGCATCCATGGTGACAGCCGGGGCTGTCGCCGGATCCGCATCATACGCCTCCTGAGTGATATATCCCGATCCGTCCGCCAGCTGGTAGTAGACCTGCGGCACGGCAGGATCCACCGTCTCATCCATCACAACCTCCGGCACCTCGGTATCCACCGGGATCCCCCGGTAGAGCAGGGCGCCGGTGTCGTCCCAGGTGAAGGGGACGTTGAGGCCGTCGGCCCCGGAGAAGACGTGGTTCTCGCCGTAGCGGCCGTTCATGGTCTGGATGATGCCCTGGGCGAGCTGCTCCAGCTCCTGGCCGAGGGCGGTGCGGCCGCCGGAGATCGGGTCGTTGGCGCCGCGCAGGACGGCGGTGAAGGAGGAGTCCCCCTTCATGTTGTCCACATCGTTGACCACACTCTCCAGCGCCGAGTAGGCCACCTCGTACTTGCGCACCACGGCCTCGCCGACGCTGTGCTGGCTCTCGGTTTTGAGCCAGGAGCGGCGCAGCTGGAAGGACTCGGCGGCGGTGGCGGGGTCTTCGGCGAAGGAGTTGAAGTTGCGGCCGGTGAGCACGGTGTCTCGCGATTTATTCAAGGTGTTGAAAGACTTCATCAGGTTGCTGCGATAGCCCTTCAGCACTGCATTGGTAGCCGAGCGAAGATGCATGGTGTCCTCCTTATCTCAGCGGTCAGCGGGTGGCGCCGGTGTTGTTGATCAGCTTATCCAGCACGCTGTCCACCGTGGTCAGCAGGCGGCAGGCCGCCTGGTAGGATTTCTGGTACTGCATTAAGTTCATCGCCTCGTCGTTCAAGTCGACAGCGGAGACGGCGTCGCGGCTCATGTCCAGCTCCACCGAGGAGGCGTAGTAAGTTTCGAGCATGGTGCCGGTGTACTTCATGTCGTTGCCCAGCACCGAGCTGATATTGGTGAGCATCTCCTGGAAGGTGCCGCTCATCAGCGGTACCCCGGTGCCGACATCCGGCTCCACGGCGTTGGGCATATAGTCCATCTTGGTGTCAAAGAGATTGACCATATGCAGGACGTTCTCACTGTCGGTCGTGCCCTCGTCCATCAGGGAGTGCTTGGTGAAGGTGGTGACGATGGAGGGGGTGGTGGACCAGGTGTAGGCGATGGAGATGTTGGAGGCGGTGATGACGGGGTCGTCGGGGTTGTTGGGGTCACCGGCGGAGTCGGAGTCGCCGTGGTTGCTGAAGAGGTTGCAGCCGATGATGGGGACGTTGTAGGTCTGGGTTACATTCCCGGCGTCATCCTTCAGGGTCAGGGTTTCGGTCTCGGGGTCGACGTTGGCCCAGAGGTAGTCCTCGGCGGTGGGGTAGCGTTGCTCTACTCCGTTCTCATCGGTATAGAGGAAATTATCATTGTTGGCTGTATCCATGCCTTTTGTCAGAATCGTACCATCCGCCAGCGTGATGGGGTTGCCCTCATCGTCGATATAGGCGCCGTCTTCGTTGTTCATGAAGCCCTTGTTGGCGTCGTTGAAGGCGGTGGCGATCTGGTTGGCTAAGAGGTCGAGGGAACGCTGGTAGTAGGGGATGCCGCGCTTGGAGGCGGCGTTTTCGTCGACCTCGGTGATGGTCTCGTTGGTGGCGAACTCGCCGGACTCGGTGAGCAGCTCACGGGTGGCCTGCAGGGAGCCGTAGAGGTCGTTGTCGTCGAGGACGACGGGGGAGGAGGGGGTCTGGGTGTAGACTTCCTTTAAGTAATAATTCTCTGTCCCAGTGACCTTGCCGTCTGCATCCTTGAGCTGCTTTTGCCCGGTGAGGACAAAGCGGGTGATGGTGGTCGTGCCGTCGGGCGCGGTCACAGTGCCTGCCTCACCAAGCTGAACGTCCGTGAAAACCTTCGGCCCCTCGGTCGCGGTCTTCTTGATATCGTAGAACAGCCGATCCTTGGAGTCGCGCAGCTCGCTGACCATCAGGGTGTAGTTGTTGTTTTCTTCCTGAAAAGCCTGATCGGGATCGTTGGTAAAGGAGGCTCCCACCAGTTTCCCCTGATCATCGTAAACAGGTTCTGATGCAAAATACTTGTACGCTGCCTTCACGCGGTTCAGTTCATCCGCATCCGTCACCACGGTTCCGGGCACATAGGCAGGATCCCCAATCTTCGTCCCCGGCTTGTAATCCGGATTCTGCATCGGCGTCGTCTCGTTATACTCAATCTGCGCCCCGTAAATACCGTCAATCAGCGTCGAGCTGTCGCTGGTCACCGACGTATCCGGGTTGGCGTTGTCCAGCTTGATGACCAGCTTCTCCACCCACTGCCCGGCGCCGATGCTCTCGGTGGTGTAGGTGACGTTGATCTTCATATACTTCGACAGCTCGTCGATCAGCACATTCCGCTGGTCGCGCAGCTCGAGGGCGTTGTCGCCGTGGATCTCGCTCTTGCGGATGGTGGCGTTTAGGTCGCGGATGTTGGTGAGGATGGTGTTGACGGTGTCAAGATCCTGCTTGAAGCCGATCTCGGTGTTGTTTTTCACCTCCACCAGCCGCGCGGCGTAGGCGCGCAGCTGCTCGGTGAGGGCCTTGGCCGACTCGCGCACCTGCACGTCGTACTCCTCCTGGCCGGTGTAGACGGTCAGGTTCATCAGCTTGTCGCGCAGGTCGGAGAGCTGGGCCTCGATGATGCCGTTCTGATCGTCGCCCTTGGCCACCTCGTCGATGACGGCCTGGATGTTCTCAAGGCCGGCCAGCTTCTCGTCCATGGCGCCGACGCTGGCGTTCTCGCTGCGAAAGCGGATGTCGAGATAGGGGTCGCGGAACTGGGAGACGCCGACGCCGAGCGAGCCGTTGCCGATGCGGATGTCATACTGCGAGAAATAGCGGTCGGCCCCACCCACGTTGAAGCTGATCTGGTCGAGCTTCTGGCGGGTGTAGCCCTCGGTGTTGATATTGGAAATGTTGTTGCCGGTGATGGAGAGGCCCTTCTGGGAGGTGTAGATGCCGAGCCTCGCCTGGGTAAAGGAACCGAATGTTCCGATCACGCCCATCGTTTTTTCTCCTTATCTATCGGCCGCGCGGGGCGGCGCCTGGTCTGGCAGGGCCGTGCGGATCAGGCCCTGAAATCGGTCTTCATCCGGCGGGGCGGCTCGGGGTCGGCCGGCTGATAGCCGCCGCTCTCCGGGCGGGGGACTCCCATCGAATCCAGCACCCGCTCGATCTCGTGGAGGTTCATCTCCAGCGTGTTTCGCGCCACCTCGGCGCGGGTTTGATACAGCTCGTACTGCTGACGCAGCCGGCCCGCCACCTCTCTCGCCTGCTGCTGCAGCTCTTTGGGGCAGTGGTCGGCGAGGGCGCTTAAGGGGACGCCGGTGAGGTCGAGGGCGGCGAGCAGCTTGTCTCGCTTTTGGTCGAGGCCGCGCAGGGCGAGGGCAAGGGCCTGCTCCTGGCGCAGCACTTCATCAAGGGCCATCAGATCGTCGCGGCGGACGGCGGCCACCTTGACCATGGCGAGGTCGGAGAGACGGTCGAGCGTTTTGCCCACCTCGCCGAGTAAGGCGAGCAGATCGGTGTGCAGGCTCATCAGAGGCCCTCCTCCAGCAGCAGCATTCGGGCGGCGATGGAGGCGGCGTCCACCTTGTACTCCCCTGCCTCGATCTGGCGGCGCAGGGTGCCGATATCGCCGGTGGTGGTGGCGGCGCGCACCTCCTGGGTCAGACGGCTGACCATGTCCAGAAAGCGGCTCTCGCCGGCGGGGTGGCTGGTGATGTCCACACTGTCATACTTCTGGCCGGCGGCGGCGGCCTGCTGGGCGCCGCGGCGGGGCTCGGTGTAATACGGTCTTGTGACCTGGAGGGGGGAGGAGATGCCGGAGCCGGGGGTGGTCAGCATACTGTCACATCCTTTGCTGGAAACTGGGGCGGCCCGCCCTGGAAGGCGGCGATGGAGCGCGGAAAAGAATTGAAGCGGGCCGCGCAGACCGACGAAAAAACTTCGCTGTTTGCGAGGGAAAGACATCGGCCGACGTTGGAATTACAACTCTTATTAGAATTATCGGCATACAGGACTAAAACTTAACAAGGGGAGCGAAAAAAACTTGGAAGTTGAGGGGGCGGGGCGGAGGGCGCGTCGGGACGGGCAGGGACACCCCCCACCGTTGCCCCTGCCCTTGACAAGCGGCGCAGCGCGGGCTATGATGAAAACAGTCCATTCAAAGAGCCTCAAATTTCCAAACACAACTTCAAAAAATACATTGACAAAGGAAGTGACCCTCTTGAAAAAGATCACCCTCATCGTCGGCTCCCTGCGCGCAGGCTCCTTCAACCGTCAGCTTGCCGACCATGCCGCCGCGCTGCTCGAGGGCAGGGCCGAAGTCTCCCTGCTCGACTACCGCGACCTCCCCTTCTTCAACCAGGACCTTGAGTCCCCCGTCCTGCCCGCCGTGGCACGGGTGCGGCAGGCGGTGCGGGAGGCGGACGCGCTGTGGATCTTCACGCCGGAGTACAACTGGCAGATCCCCGGCGTCCTCAAAAACCTGCTCGACTGGCTCTCCCGTCCCGCCGACCCCGACGACCGAAGGAGCGCCTCGGTGCTGAAGGGCAAGCGGGTGACCGTCTCCGGCGTGGCGGGCAGCAGCGCGGCGGCGCAGGTGCGGCCGGTGCTGACGGCGCTGCTGCGCATCCTCTCGATGGAGGTGGTCGGCGGCGACGGCGGCGGCGTGGCGCTGAATGCCGAGGCCTTCCAGACCGGCGTGCTGCCCTTCACCGAGGAACACCGGGCGGCGCTGGCGGAGCAGGCCGAGGCGCTGCTGTGAGTGGCGCGGACGCCGTCTGCAACCATATAAAAACACAAAAGAGGACACCGGCCTTAAGGGCGGTGTCCTCTTCAGGCTGTCGAAAAAATCCTGTACAAAAAATGAACGAAAACCGTCTTGCCGGTTTTCTTCCCTATTCCGGGCGCGGGATCGGATGTCAAGGGCGCCGAAGGCGGGGAGACGGAACATTTTTGTCCCGTCCCCCGCAAGGGACAAAAATGTTCTGTCGACCGCACCCTTGACAGGAGGGACACGGGTCATGCTGCTGCCGAAGGCAGGCGGAAAAATCACATTTTTCCGCCTGCCTTCCCTTTTTTCATGGCAAACAGAGCTTTTTTGACAAGCAGAAAAGGACACCGTCTTCGGGGGCGGTGTCCTTTTTATTGCCCGGAAAATGTCCCCGGCGCGGGGACAATGAGGTAGCCGTCTCCCTGCGGCGTGGGGACGATGCCGAAGGTCTGCTCGAGGACGTCGGCGGTGACGGCGAAGGCGTAGTAGCGCTCGGGGCGGCGGCCCTTGAGCGAGAGGCGCAGCTCCTCGGAGCCGACGGGGCAGTAGAGGAAGTCGCCGCGCAGCACCGCCCAGTGGCGGCCGAGGCGGAAGACGGTCTGGCCGTCTTCGGGGGTGACGCTGCCGCCGAGGGCCTCGACGATGTCGCGCAGGGGGAAGAACTCCCGGCCGCCCTCGCGGTAGGCGGGGGAGGGGAGGCGGCGGCCGTCCCCGGTGTAGAGCGGGGCCATGCCGTCGGCCACGAGGGTGACTTCGCAGGCTTCAAGGCCGTGGTAGGCGAGGAAGGTGCGATAGAAGAAGCCGTCGTCGGTGACGAGGGCGTGGCAGCTGCGGCGGTCGTAGCCGAAGTCATAGGTGAGGCGGCCGGTGGTGCGGGCGGCGGCGATGGCGGCGTTGTTTTCGGCGGTGAGACGGGCGTTGGCGAGGCAGCTGCGCAGGGTGGGGGCGAAGCAGGCGGTGGAGAGGAGGAGGGCGGAGAGGAGCAGGGCCGTCTCGGCGCGGAGGGCGGTGTCGGGCAGGGCGCGGCGCCAGTGGCAGGCGGTGAGCAGGCAGGCGAGGAGGGCGGGGGGCAGGGTCACCCGCGGCTCAAAGACGCCGGTGGGCAGCATCACCAGGGCGGTGGCCGCCGTCAGCAGGCAGAGGGCGCCGCTCCAGGGGTTGCCGCCGGACAGGAGGGCGAGGCCGTCTGCCGTCAACACCGCCAGCAGCAGGAGGACGGCGGGGAGGGGGGCAGGGGCTGCGAGCAGCAGGGCGAGGGGGGCGGCGGCGAGGCCCGTCAGGAGGGGGCGGGGGAGGGTGCGGTCCCGCAGGGAGGCCAAGGCGAGGACGAAGGCGGCGAGGGCGAGGTGGGGGAGGATGCCGTCCCTGCCGGCGAGGAGGCGGGCGAAGGGGGCGAGGTTCTCCTGCAGCGGCGCGGCGGCGGTGGCTTCGGCGGCGCGCTTCAGGGTGGCGGGGGAGAGGAAGACAGTGGCGGCGCCGGCGGCGGTCAGCAGGGCGGGCAGCAGGGCGCGAAAGAGGGAGGTGCGGCGGGTGAGCCACAGGGCGAGGCCGGTGACCGCGAGGGTGGCGGTGAGGGCGAGGCCCATCTGCTCGGTGGTGGCGCCGGCGGCGACGAAGGCGAGGGGGAGCAGCAGGCGGGCGGGGAGGGGGAGCCTGTTCTCCGTCCAGAGACGGTTCAGGCCCAGCACGGCGACGGCCAGGGCGGTGGGCAGCAGGTAGTTGAAGGCGGCGGAGATCCACAGCAGGCCCTCCCGCAGCAGGGCGGCGGGGAGGGTGAGCAGCAGCAGGAAGAAGGCCGCGGCGGCGGGGAGGGGGTCGGCGTCAGTGAGACGGGGGGCGCAGGCGGCGGCGCCGAGCAGCAGGGCCAGCAGGCAGCAGGCGCAGAAGGGGACGCCGAGGGCGAGGGCCGTCTGAGCGGCGGCGTGGACGAGGGCGCGGCCGTTGAAGGTCTGGTAGTGTTCGGCGGAGAGGGCGAGGAAGGAGGGGAGGCCGCCGCGCCAGAAGGTGGCGTACCAGAAGTCGTCGGCGCAGAGGGGGGCGGTGAAGAGGGCGAGGGTGAGCAGGGTGTAGGGGAGGGTGAGGACGGCGGAGAGGAGGAGGCGGGGGGGATTG
>JAFQKL010000281.1 GCA_017396965.1 Clostridia bacterium | reverse complement strand
GGGACGCCGGGGAGTTTCTCGACCTGCTCGGGCCCCTTGGCGACGCGGGCTTCCCCGTTCCCGAGAGCGGCGACCCCATTTTGCTGGTGGGCGGCGGCGTCGGCAGCGCGCCGCTGCTGATGTGCGCCAAACAGGCCGGGGTGCCGGTGGATGCCGTGCTCGGCTTCGGCACGGCGGCAGCTGTGATCATGGAGCAGGACTTTGCCCCTCACTGCCGCACCGTTGCCGTCACCACCGACGACGGCAGCTACGGCCAGCCCGGCTTTGTCACCGCGGCCGCGGAGAAGCTGATTGCGGAAAACCGCTATCAGGCGGTGCTCGCCTGCGGCAACATGACGATGCTCAAAGCGGTTCACGCCCTGACCGAGCGTCTTGATGTCCCCTGCTGGCTCTCGCTCGACGAGCGGATGGGCTGCGGCATCGGCGCCTGCCTCGTCTGCGCCGTCAAGCTGCGCGGGGAGGACCATTCCGAGTACTACGGCCATGTCTGCAAGCAGGGGCCGGTGTTCCGTCGTGAGGAGGTGGTGTTCTGATGGCGAATCTCTCTGTGAACATCTGCGGTGTTCCCTTCAAGAACCCCGTCACCGTGGCCTCGGGCACCTTCGGCTTCGGACGTGAGTTTTCCGACTTTTACGACCTCTCCCGCCTCGGCGGCATCATGGTCAAGGGCCTCACCCCCGCGAAGAGAGACGGCAACAAGCCCCCCCGCATCGCCGAGACTCCGCTCGGGATGCTCAACAGCGTCGGCCTGCAGAACCCCGGCGTCGATGCCTTTATCAAAACTGAGCTGCCCTGGCTGCGGCAGTTTGACACCAACATCATCGCCAACATCACCGGCACCACCCCGGAGGAGTACGCAGAGATGGTGGAAAAGCTGTGCGACGCCAGGGTGGACATGATCGAGATCAACGTCTCCTGCCCCAACGTCAAGGAGGGCGGGGCGCTGTTCGGCGCCTCGGTCAAGGGGATCACCGACGTGGTGTCCGCCTGCCGTAAGGTCTCGACGCTTCCCCTCATCGTCAAGCTCTCCCCCAATGTCACCGACATCGCCGAGATGGCCCGCGCCGCCGAAGGGGCGGGGGCGGATTCGATCTCGCTGATCAACACCCTGCTCGGGATGCGGATCGACCTCGCCACCAGAAAGCCGATTCTCGGCAACAACCTGGGCGGCCTCTCCGGCCCCGCCGTCAAGCCGGTGGCGGTGCGGATGGTGTATCAGGTGGCGCAGGCCGTCAAGCTGCCGATCATCGGCATGGGCGGCATCATGACGGCGGAGGACGCGGAGGAGTTCCTGCTCGCCGGCGCCTCGGTGATCTCGGTCGGCACTGCCAATCTGGTCGATCCCTTTGCCGCCCTCAAGGTGCTTGAGGGACTCGAGCGAAAGCTGGACTCGACAGGAGAAGCGGTTTGTGATATCATAGGAGCGGTCACACTGAATTCTTAATGAGAAAGGACGATGCCCCATGACCACCGTATACCTGGTTCGGCACTGCGAGTCGATGGGCAATATCGGCAACCGGATGCAGGGCCGCACCGACTGCGACATCTCGGAGAACGGCGCCCGTCAGCTCGAGAACCTCACCCGCCGCATGGCCGATGAGGCGATCGATGTGATCTACTCCAGCCCCTTAACCCGCGCCCGCAAGACGGCGGAGGCGATCCGCGGCGTGCGCGAGATGGAGATTCAGATCGTGGAGGACCTGCAGGAGATGTCGTTTGGCGACTGGGAGGACCGCACCTGGGCCGAGCTTCGGGAGGCTTACCCCGAGGAGTCCCACAAGTGGAACGACGCGCCGTATGAGATGGTGTTTCAAAACGGCGAGACCTTCGAGATGGTCGAGCAGCGCACCGCCGCCGCCATCGAGGCGATCGTCAAGGCCCACCCCGGCAAGACCATCGCCATCGCCACCCATGCCACCCCCATCCGCGTGTATGCCCGCCGCGTGCTGGAGGCAGACTATGATTTGAGCACCGTGGAGTGGGCGAGAAACACCTCGATCTCCACCTTCTCGTTTGACGATGAGGGCAAGGTTTCGCTGGTGCAGTACGGCGACTTCTCCCACCAGCCGGAGGAGCTGCTCTACCACTTCAAGAGAAAAGACGAAAAGCGCTACAGTGAGAGCGCCAAGCAGTGACAGGAGGCAACCGATGAGCAAGGAACCCTTAAACAAAGAGCCTGTGAATGGCGAGCCCGAGCCGATGTTCGAGGGCACCATCCTCACTTTGATCGACGACGACGGCAGCGAGCTGCAGTATGAGCATCTCGACACCCTGGAGTACAACGGCGGCACCTACTTCGCCCTCGTGCCGGTCTATGAGAAGGCCGAGCAGTACGTCGAGGCGGACGGGGAGCTGCAGATCATGAAGGTGCTCGAGGAAAACGGCGAGCAGATTCTCACCACCATCGACGATGAGGACGAGTTTGACGCCGTCGCCTGCCGCTTTGAGGACCGTCTCAGCGAGGAATTCGACATCATCAGCTGAGTTTTGACCATGTTTTGCGACACAGCAGAAATCTGTCCAAAAATCAAGGTTTTTTTCACGTTGGACATACCAAATTTTCCACTGTGTTTTTATCTACTATTTCCACTTGTGTCTTGGTGACTTTGTGGTATAATAGAGATGTCCTCGGCGGAGTCCCACACCCGGGATTTATTTACCGCCATTAAATCCGACACTTATCATAAGGGAGCATCCTCTCTTTCGGCGGGTATGCCAGCCCACCCAACGGCTTCGGCCCGGCGAAGTGGGACGCACAAAACCGAAAGGAGCGCACCCACCTGCACATACGCAGGGGTTATGATCGGCGGTAATCTCCCCGAGGCGTCTTTTTCTGCGCTGGACGCAGGCTTGTTTCGGGGGTGAAGACCTGGGCGTCTTCACCCCCTTCTTTCATATTCATACACACACCGAACGGATCGGACAGGTCCGGTCGAGAAAGGGGCGTTTGTCACATGAGTGAAAAGCTGTATCACATCGCGCTGTGCAAAGAAGACCTGGAAGGAGCGACTACTGCCATTCTGCCCGGCGACCCGGGGCGTGTGCCCAAGATCGCGGCCCTGTTGGAGAATGCGAAGCCGCTTGCGCAGAACCGGGAATACAACTCCTTCCTGGGGGAGATCGCAGGTCGCAAGGTGGTGGTGATGTCCACCGGCATCGGCGGCCCTTCGGCGGCGATTGCGATTGAGGAGCTGCACCAACTGGGGGTGACCACGATGGTTCGGGTCGGCACCTGCGGCGGGATGCAGATTCCGGTCAAGGCGGGGGATCTCGTGGTCGTCAGCGGTGCGATCCGCATGGAGGGACTGAGCCGCGAATACCTGCCGATCGAGTATCCGGCGGTGGCGGATCTCGATGTCACCTGTGCGCTCAGAGACGAGGCAGCGGCGCTGGGGCTGCCCTATCACGTCGGTGTCGTCCAGTGCAAGGACAGCTTTTACGGCCAGCACAGCCCCAAGACCATGCCGGTGGGCTATGAGCTGCTCGACAAGTGGGACGCCTGGATCAAGGGCGGTGCGCTGGGCAGCGAGATGGAGACGGCGGCGCTGTTCACCGTTTCGGCCGTGCGCCGGATCCGCGCGGGAGCGGTGATGCTCTGTGTCTGGAATCAGGAGCGGGAGGCCGCCGGTCTGCCGCAGGATGAGGAGCATGACACCGAGAAGGCCATCCGCGTGGCGATCGGCGGTATTCGGCGGCTGCTTGAGCAGGAGAACTAGGGGTTTGTCTGCATCCGCTTTGGGATAATGAAATGAGCCTGCCGATTGGCAGGCTCATTTTCTTTGTTTGTATCGGTTACTCCGGCAGGCGTTTGCCGCACTGACGGCAGAAGGCATAGGAATCATCGGCCGCGGCCCCGCAGTAGGGGCAGTAGTTGGTTTCGGCGTCCTCTGCGGGGTTGGCGCTGTAAGAGGGACGGGTGTACTGCTCTCCCCCGCCAAAACGGGCCTGCAGGGGGTCGATCTCCTCCCCGTGGTCAGTGATGTCGAAGGTGGAGTAGCGGTTCTTCTGGGTGGCGTTTTTGTAGTGGTAAATGGTATGTACCACCCCCATGCCGACAAAGCAGAGTCCAAACAGGGGGAAGAAGAAGGGGGCGCCGATTTGGATGGCCCCAAAGGTCCAGATGATGCCGAAGATGACGGAAAAGGCCGAACCCATGGCGTTCATGGCCGAAGGGCCTCTTCCCGGTTTGATGCTTTTCATAGATGCTCCTCTCCATGCCGGGAGACCGGCGGTCTGCACGTTTCTTGCTTCGTTTCACAAGTATACACCGGAACATCGAAAATTGCAACACCGGCTTCGGCACCGGCCACCTCCCTCCCGGCTTGCGCCGCACGGGGTTTTGAGACATTCAGAGGCCCGTCGTCGAGAGGAACACTGAGGATCCTTTTGGATCTTGCGGCGTGTTTTGAATCGCCTGCGGCAGCACGACGGCTGCGGAGCGGATTTTGGGGTGGAGCCGCCGCAGGGGTCGGTTTGACTTTTTCGCCTTTATCCCTTATACTGTAGAAAACCTGTTCCAACAGATCCTGTTTTACAAGGAGGGCCCATCATGCTTCGTTACAATGATTCTGTTCCCGCCAACAATTCCCCGATCCTCGGCGTTCACCACATCTCCATCAAGCCCCACGCCGGCCGCTTTCAGCAGGTGATCGACTTCTACCACGGCCTGCTGGGCCTGCCGGTGGCGGCGCGGTGGCAGAAGGACGACGGCACCGAGATGGCGTTCCTGCACCTGGGCACCGGCTATCTTGAGATCATCTCCGTGCCGGATGACGAGGAAAAGCCCGCCGGCGCGCTCGAACATATGGCGCTGGCCACCGACGCGGTGGACGAGCTGCTCGACCGTGTGGCGGCGGCGGGATATGAGATCATCACCCCCGCCAAGGATATTGTCCTCGGCACCACCCCGCCCCAGCCGGCGCGGATCGGGTTTTGCAGGGGACCGGTGGGGGAAAAGATCGAGTTTTTCTGCGTCAAGTAGGCTGACCGCCTAGGTTTCTCGGTCTGTGAGAAAGGCCTTGAGCCCCTCCAGCAGACGGAAGCGGTATTCCGTCTCCTCTTCCCCGATGAGCTGCCGGGCGGTGCGGTCAGAGAGGAGGGTGGAGAGGCGGTCGACGGCTGCCTCCTCCACTGCGGTGTTCTCCTCCCCATAACAGAGCGGCGGATACATGACGCACCACCAGTTCTGCCCCTCCCCCTCGCCGATGGTCAGGGTGAGGGCCAGGTAGCGCCCGGCGGGGGCGGTGAGCCGGCCGTATTGGCGCAAGGGAAAATGGCGGTCGCCCAGCTCTGCGGTGACGGGGGCGCTGTTTCCCGCCTGCTGCAGTGTTTCCTCTGCGGCAGTCTCAAGCTCCGCAAGGCGCAGGGAGAGGCGGGTGAGGGCTTCGTCCCGGTCGGCGCAGTGCAGCATCTCCCCGCGCATCAGCTCCAGGACGCGGTCGCGCACCAGCAGCTTGTTTTGCTGGTCGCTCTCGCTGTCTGACGCGGCAACGATGTGCAGCCGCACCACGGCGTCGGCCAGCTCCCTGCCGGAAGCAGCGGAGCGCCACAGGGCGTGCAGACAGGTGAGGCTGAACGCCAGCAGCAGGGCGACGGTCAGCGGACGGGGGGTTCCGGGGCGTGTCATGTACATTCCTCCATTCGTTTCCAAGACATCAATAAGCGTCAGGCCATGCTCTTTTCCTGAGCTTGTCCTGACGCTTTCTTTTTTATACCTTGGATGGGGTTGATAAGAGGAAACGCACTTCCCTGCCCTATTCGCGGATGATCCCTGCCAGTGAGACAAAACAGCCGGGATGGGCCTTGCGCATCGCTGTCACGGCATCGCGGGCTGTGCTGCTCCTGGCAAAGATGCCGAACACCGCCGAGCCGCTGCCGGTCATGGTGGCGGAGAGGGCGCCGGCTTCCGTCAGCTCCTGCAGCATCTGACCGATGGCGGGCAGCTCCTCCACCGCCGCCTCCTGCATGGCGTTGGAACAGAGGCCTGCCAACTGTGCCGCGGTCATGGGGCGGCGCAGCGCCTGCACCAGCGCCGGGGTGGCGGGGGGATAGTGGATGCCGCGCTGGTCGAATCGCTGGTAGAGGACGGGGGTCGAGATGCCGTAACGGGGCTTGGCCACCACCAGGGTACAGCGGGGGGCGAGGGGCAGCGGGGTCAGCCGTTCGCCGACGCCTTCAGCGAGGGCGGTGCCGCCGAGCAGGAAGAAGGGGACGTCGGCCCCCAGCGTCAGCGCCAGGGTGGCCAGCTCCTTTTCGGAGAGGCGGGTGTGCAGCAGGCGGTCGAGGCCGAACAGCACCGCAGCGGCGTCGGCACTGCCGCCGCCCATGCCGGCCCCCACCGGGATGCGTTTTTTGATCGAAATCTCCACGCCCACCTTCTGCCCGGTGTGCTGCAAAAAGACCAGGGCCGCGCGGCTGGCGAGGTTTCGCTGGTCTATGGGCAAAAAGGGCAGACTGGAGGAGAGCGTCACCCCCGGTTCGGGGCGAAGCCGCAGGGTGAGCTGGTCAAAGATGGAGACGCTTTGCATCACCGAGGCGATCTCGTGATACCCGTCCTCCCGGCGGGAGAGGACGTCGAGGGTGAGATTGAGCTTGGCGGGCACGCGCAGCTGCATCGTGTCGCCCGTGAAAGAGTATTTCAAAGCAGATCCCTCCCGGGAGTTTCTATCCTAAACGGAACAGCTTGCTCTGCCGAATCTCGATGGCCCGCACCGGGCACATCTCCTGACAGCAAAAGCAGCGGATGCACTCTTTTTTGTCAATCACCGCCTTGCCATTGACCAGACGGATGGTCTGCGGCGGACAGGAGGCGGCGCACTCGCCGCAGCCGATGCAGCGGGCGGTGTCGATATGGGGTCTGGCCGCCAGCAGCTTGCGCAGCGGCGCCTGCAGGGGTTTGGGGATGCGGTTGGAGAAGGTGACGTCGTGGGTGGAGTCGGGACGGGCGAAGCGGCAGGCGTAAGGGGCGGGGTCGTCGCCCAGCAGCTGCAGCTGTGTGTGACTGGCGGGACAGAGGCCGCGCTCTGCGGCGAGGCGCACCGTCGCCACCTCCTCCGGCCGGTAGCCGATGAGGTGGGAGGCCAGCAGGTCGAGGGCGAAGGGGCTGGGGGAACAGAGCGTCAGCCCCAGCGGGCGCGGACTGCCGCCGGAAGGGCCGTTTCCCTCCATGCCCACCACCGCGTCCATAAAGGTGAGGGCAGGGGCGGCCAGACAGCAGAGGTCGATCAGCATCTGACAGAACTGGTCCAGCTGCTGAAAACGAAAGTGAAGCCCCGGCTTGAGCAGGCCCGGCACCAGGCCGAAGCAGTTTTTCACCGCCCCTGTGTAGGCCGTCATGGCGTGGGTTTTGAGCTTGCAGACAGAGAGGACGAGATCCGCTTCAAACCACGGTTCGATGATCTCAAACTCCCGGCAGACCACCCCATCGGGCGCTTCCACCGTGCGGCTGCCGACATCGAAATTCAGCGCGGCACCGCTGCACTCTGCCGCCTGTTCCAGGCCGGTGACGCGATAGCTGCGGCGCAGCAGCTCGGGAGTGTACGGCCCGCCGGGACTGTCGGCAATCGTCACCTGTCCGCCCGCCTCGCGGACGGCGGCGGCGACGGCCTCCACCAGCAGCGGATGGGTGGTGGTCGCCGTCTCCGGGGCGCGGGCCATAAGGAGGTTGGTCTTGAGCAACACCCTCATTCCCGGTCGGACATAGCGGGAAATGCCGCCCAGATCGTCAAAATGGCCGCGCACAGCGTTTGTCAGCAGATCCTGCCGGTAGGTCGACACCTGGCGAACCGAGACAGTGTTCATGAAATTCCTCCTTGTACGGATGCTTTTTTCGTCCTCTTGATTGTAACAAAAAGGCAGATGACTGACAAGGGATCCGACGCGGTTGTGGAATTTGCCATGCGGCGGTCTTTTGCGGGTCGGATGAATAATTTGTTCAAAACACCTCATGCTAAAGGCGAATCCTGAGCAGTGAGGAGTTGAAAAATACAATGGATCAACTGGCATTGGCACTGACCATCGTCGGCGCGATCAACTGGGGAAGCATCGGCATCTTCGGCTTTGACATCGTGGCCTGGCTTTTCGGCGGGCAGATGACGGCGCTCTCGCGCATCATCTTCACCCTCGTCGGCCTCGCCGGTGTCTGGTGCATCTCGCTGTTTTTCCGCAACACCGAGATGGTGGAATCCCGAAACAAGGCCGTTTAACAGGCCTCCCCGGATTCCTGCCGCAGACAATGCGCCCGGAAGGCCGAAAACACGGCGCTTCCAAAGCAAACACCCCCTGCTTCGGACGAATTCCGCCGGGCAGGGGGTGTCTTCCTTCCCCAGGAGGTTCTTTGACGTCCGGCAGGTTCGCCGGACGTCAAGCGCCTTGAGAGCCTCTTACAGCGCAGCCTTGGCCTTCTCCACCAGGGTGGCGAACGCGGCGGGATCGCTGACGGCGAGGTCGGCCAGAACCTTGCGGTTCAGCTCGATGCCGGACTTCTTGAGGCCGTTCATGAAACGGGAGTAGTTCATGTCATTGAGCTTGCAGGCAGCAGAGATGCGGGTGATCCACAGTCTGCGGAAGTCGCGCTTCTTGAGCTTTCTGCCGGTGTAGGCATAGGTCAGCGACTTCATCACGGCCTGGTTGGCAATGCGGAAGTTGGTACCCTTGCGGCCCCAGTAGCCGCGGGCCATCTTAAGGATCTTCTTTCTTCTCTTACGGGTCATCAGCGCGCCTTTTACACGAGCCATTCTAATACCGCCATTTCTCCATACGTTTTTGTAATCTTAGTATTTTCATCAATCGGGCGTTTCCAAAAGGGCCGCTTCGTATGGCTTGCGGCCGCACGCCCCACGCACCGCCTTCGGGACGGCGCTTTCAGCCGGATCTCTTACGCGTAGGGCAGCAGACGCTTGACCTGCTTGACGTTGGTCTTGTCGGCGTAAGTGGGCATTCTCAGGCTTCTCTTGAGCTTGGTGGTCTTCTTGTTGAGGATATGACGGCGCTTGGCCGCGCTGCGCTTGACCTTGCCGTGCTTGGTCAGCTTAAATCTCTTTTTTGCACCCGAATGGGTTTTGATCTTGGGCATTTGAGACTCTCCTTTTGTGTGTTATTTCTGGAGTGGATTGATGATCATGGCCATGGTACGGCCCTCGAGCTTGGGGGGCTTGTCAACAGTGCCGAACTCCTTGCAGGCCTCGGCAAATTCCTTCAGCCGGGCCTCTCCCAGAGACGCGTGGCTCATCTCGCGGCCGCGGAAACGGACAGACACCTTGACCTTGTTCCCCTCCTGCAAGAAGCGCAGTGTGTGATTCTTTTTGGTGTTGAAATCATGCGTGTCAATGTTGACAGACAGGCGGATCTCCTTGATCTCAACCTGCTTTTGGTTCTTGCGCGCCTCTTTTTCCTTTTTGGACTGCTCAAAGCGGAACTTTCCGTAGTCCATGATGCGACAGACGGGCGGCGTGGCCTGAGGGGCGATCCTGACCAGGTCAAGATTCTTCTGCCCGGCACGCTCCATGGCATCACGCACACTCATAATACCGAGCTGGCTGCCGTCACTGTCGACCACACGGACCTCTTTGTCGGTGATCTGCTCGTTGATGAGCAACTCTTTGCTGGCTATTGCTGGCACCTCCCACTGGGATAGATTCAAGACAAGAAAAAACGGATGGGACAAACCATCCGTCTGACATCACAGCACGAGCAAGGCACGAAGGCATCCGCTGCCCTTGCCTTGCCGATACCAGGATTAACCGAGCCGCGCAATTGCCGCTGCGGTGAGACGGGAGGATCCCCTCTGCTTTCTTTTGCTTTTCGTATTGTAACAGAATTCCGCTCCCTTGTCAATGGCTTTGCGAAAAATCTTACCGGGGGCGGGGGTCTCCCTGCTTATTTCGGCGCCGCGCTCCCCTCCTCTTTCAGCGACGCGAGGGCGGCGCGGTAGGCCGCATCGTCGAGCAGCAGGTTGAGGCATTGAAGCAGGGCCTTGGTGGAGAGGCGCTGCGGCAGGCCGAGGCGGGTGCAGAGCCGGCGGCGGCGCTCTGCGCTCTGTTCGCCGCCGACCAGGCCGTCGGCATAGAGATCCGCCGCGGTCAGGCGGCCGGGCGGCTCTTCGGTGAGGGAGGCCCCTGCCTGACGGATGGCTTCGAGGATGAGACGGCCCTCGATCCCCTCCACCCCCAGCTTTCCCTCCCGCCCGGGCTTTTCCTTGCGGCGCTCCTTGCCGTAGACGTCGGGGACATAGGCGTGCAGCACCTCCCCTTCGCGAATGGCGGAGGCGAGGTAGGAGCGGATGCGAAAACCGGCGGCATCGCTGTCGGTGAGGATGATGAGGCCGCGTTCTTTGGCGGTGCGGCGCAGCAGGGCGAGCTGGTCCTTGTTTTTGTAGATGCCGAAGCCGCCGGTGGTGAGGATGAGGGTGTCCACCAGGGTGGCGAGCCTCGCTTTGTCATAGCGGCCCTCCACCACGACGGCCTGACGGAGTCGCAGCTTTTCCACTTCAACCCCTCCTGCGCTGCCACACCTGACGGATCTCCTCAATGGCCTGCTCCAGCAGCAGCCAGGGGTCTGCGGGGCTGCTCTTTTGCAGCTGGTCGGTGCGGCAGAGCACCCGCACCGCCGTCTCGGGGAGGCTGCGGTCGATGCGGTCGGCACCCATCAGGTATTGGCGGATGAAATAGCGTTTGCCGGGGCGGATGGAGAAGTCCTTCATCACACGGTCGACCGAGCTGTGGCCGGCGTCTGCGGCCGCCTTGGCGTAGAGCAGCTCACAAAAGGAATTGCCGAGCGCGGTGGTAACGGCGGTGGGGCGCTCGTTGTTGCGGCGGCAGGCGTCGAGACGGGCGAGGGCACGGTCAAAGTCCCCGGCGGTGACGGCGGTGACGATCTCGTACATATCGGCGGAGGAGCCGGGCAGGGCCAGCTCCCGCACCTCCTGCTTTGTCAACAGCAGCAGGCCGCGGGCCTGACAGAGCAGGATCAGCTTGTCCAGCTCCCCGGCGAGGGCGGTCATCTTGTTGTCGCTCATCGAGAGGAGGTATTCAAGCGCGTCCTCGTCGGCACGAAGCCCCTGCGCCGAGAGGCGGCGCTCGGCCCAGACGGTGAGCGCGCTGCGGCTTTGCAGCGGGAACTCGACGGCAAAGGCCGTCTTGGCGAGGTCGGAGATCCGCTTTTCCCGGCGTTTGCGCTGGTCGGAGGTACCGGCAAGCCAGGTGTCGTCATACCAGAGGATGACCACCACCCCTTCCGGCAGGTCGTTCAGCAGCTCATGGACGAGGCCGGCGTCGCGTTTTGGCAGGGCGGCGGGGTCGATGTTGCGCAGGGTGACGAGGCGGCCGGAGGCGGTGAGGGGAAGGGTCTCCACGGCGTCGGCAAAATCGTCGGCGGTGAAGTCGTCGGCAAAGGAGATGCGCTCGATGGTGCCGTAGAGGTGGGTGAGCAGCTTATGGATCTCCTCGCGGTAGTGGTGCTTGAGGTACTCCTCCTCCCCGTAAAAGAGGTAGCAGGACTGGAGGCGACGGGCCTTGAGGTCCCTGCGCAGCAGATCGACGCGGTCTTCCTTTTTCATGGGACTCCCCCCTCGGTACGGATGGTGAAGACGCCGTCTCCCGGCGTGGTCAGCTGCACCGTACCGTCCCGGTCGGTGCGCAGGATATGGCAGCCGAGCGTCTCGAGGCGGGACAGCACCTCGGGTGACGGGTGGCCGTAGTGATTCTCGCCGACGGAGATGAGGGCGACGGCGGGCAGGACTTCGCGGAGAAACAGCGGAGAGGAAGAGCCGTCCGACCCGTGGTGCGGGATCTGCAGGACGTCCGCCCCGCGGAGCATGGCGGCGGTTCCGGGGTCGTACAGCGCGGCAATCTCCCCACCGGCTGTGATGTCGCCGGTGAGGAGGATGCTGCTCTCGCCGCGGTCGATGCGGACGAGGGCGGAGCGGTCGTTGCCGCTCGGCTCATCCATCCAGCGGACATGGTCGGCGCTGACGGTGACCTTGCTCTCGCCGAGCGGGAAGGTCAGCGGGGCGAGCGCCGCAGTCACCTCGATGCCGGCAGAAGACGCGG
>JAFQKL010000280.1 GCA_017396965.1 Clostridia bacterium | reverse complement strand
GAGGCTGAGATCATCATCCTCGAGTAAGTCTTTTTCCGGCATCCCATCCCGTCCCGACGCGGCCCCCCCAGGGCGCGGCGGGGCGGGCGGGGCGGCTTTGGGGTTCCCGGCCGCCCGACCCATGAGGCGTCTTTTCGCCTCATGGGGTTTTTTTGGCCAAAATTTCGCATAGACTGACAGGGGGGATTCCCGGTACTCTCTTACTTAAAACGGTGAATTTTCCCGTTATTGTCACCTTTGAAATTTATAAATGATTCTGTTTGAAAGGAACGATGAAAATGTTGAAGATCCTCATCACCGAACCCATCAGCGAGGCGGGAATGCGCGTGCTGGAGCAGAGAGGCGCGACGCCCGTCCTCTGTCCCGACGCGCTGACCGCCACGGCGGCCTCTCTGGCCCACGACGTGCAGGGCATCATCACCCGCAACACCCGCATTGACAAGAGCGTGCTGGACGCCGCCCCGCTGCTCAAGGCCGTCGCCCCGCACGGGGTGGGGTTTGACCATGTGGACGTGGAGGAGTGCAACCGCCGCGGCATCGCCGTCTGCAACACGCCGGGGGCCAACGCCGAGTCGGTGGCGGAGACGATTGTGGGGCTGATGCTGATGCTCACCCGCCACCTGTCGCGGGGGGATCGGGTGATGCGGGAGGAGCGCGATTACTACGCCCGCCACCAGCTGATCGGCCGCGACCTCTTCGGCAAGACGATTCTGCTGATCGGCCTCGGCAACATCGGCCGCCGCGTCGCCCGCATCTGCCGCTACGGCTTCGAGATGCGGGTTCTCGCCGTCGACCCCGCGCTCTCCGCCGAGGAGGTGGCGGCACGCGCCGCCGAGAAGCGGGAGAGTCTTGGTGAGGCGCTGCCCGAGGCCGACTTCGTCGCCCTCGCCTGCCCCTTGAACGACACCACCCGCCACATGATCGGCGCCGACCAGCTGGCGCAGATGAAGGAGGGGGCCTATCTCGTCAACTGCGCCCGCGGCGCGCTGGTGGACGACGTCGCCCTCGCGGCGGCGCTGCGGGAGGGTCGCCTGACGGGGGCGGCGGTGGATGTCTACGCCGTCGAGCCGCCGGAGAGGGACGATCCGCTGTTTGACTGCCCCAACCTGCTCGCCACCCCCCACATCGCCGCCAACGCCAGAGACAGTGTGGACAATATGTCCCGCCTGTCGGCGGAGTATGTGCTGGCGGTGATCGACGGGGCGCCGGAGAAGGCGAACATCGTCAACCGCGAGGCGCTGGGGCTGTAGGATGGGGCTTGGCGGATTCACAGGCTGAAACAAAGGCCGCCGCCCGGCGCTGTGCCGGGTGGCGGCCTCTGCTTGTTGAAAAACCCCTGCATAAAAAATCAAAGAAAACCGCCTTGCCGGTTTTCTGTCTCCCGCACCCTTGACAGGAGGGACACGGGTCATGCTGCTGCCTTCACATTCTTCATGGCAAACAGAGCTTTCGACAGTCTGAGGCCGCCGCCCGGCACAGCACCGGGCAGCGGCCTTTGTTTCAGCCT
>JAFQKL010000279.1 GCA_017396965.1 Clostridia bacterium | reverse complement strand
GTATCCATAAGAAAAACGCCTAGATGGGCGAGGGAAGTGTGAATTCTGCAGAAAGTGTTTCCCCGCAATCCCCCGTCCCGAGCGACCGTCAGGGAGCGAGCGTCGGGCGGGTGTGTCCCCGGCCTTCAGGCCGGGTGCGAAAGCCCAAACCAGCGCACCGCAGTAGGCCGCCGTCGCAACGGCGGAATCCCCCAGGGCGGGCGGGTGGGCGAATCCAATCAAAGAAAACCGTCCGCAGACGGCGGAACCCTCCGGGGGGGTCAAAGAAGGCACAGCCCCCATCCCACCCTCTCCGATCTCCGATCGGCAGGCGGCCACACCCCCGTCACCCCACACAGCCGCCTCCTACCGCGACCTCACCTGCAAACTGAACACCGCCTCCCGCACCAGCGTCTCCTCATCGTCACACAGATCGACAAAGCCGCAGGCATACATCGGCACCTCCCGCTCGGAGGGCCGCCGCCGGATGACGCGGCAGCGCAGGATGGTCGGCTCGGCCGTCACCGGCACCACCACCTCCAGCTCCTCGCCCTCAACAAGCTCTTCGGCACAGTAAAAGGCAATCCCGCCGCAGCTGAGGTCGATGCTCTCGATCTCGCGGCGGCCCTTCCAGCCGCCGGTCAGCGGATAGATGAAGCTGCGAAAGGACACCGCCAGGCGGAAGTTCTCCCGCGCCTCGGCGCCGAGGGAGCGGATTTTCTCAAAGAACACCCGGTCCTCCCGCACCCTTACAATCCGGGCCAGCACCGCAGGCTCCGAGTCGCTCCCGCCCAGCAGCTGCACCTCGTCGTGCGCCACCACGCGGGGCAGATCCTCCTCCGCCACCACCATGACAAACTGACGCTGGGTGATGGAGGACTGCAGTTCCCCCGAGGCCAGCGGAGTGCCGGTGTTGTCCAAAATCAAATACTGGCTGCGGCTCAACTGCGCTCACGCTCCTTTCCCTCTTCCAGCATCTTCTGAGGGTCAAAATGGAGGAAATAGACATAGATCTCCACAATCGCCTTGTACAGCTCCTCCGGGATCTCCTGCCCCAGCTGCAGCTGGGCGAGGATGGTGGCGAGGGAGTTGTCCTCATAAATCGGCACGCCGTGGTCCTGGGCCACCTCGACGATTTTTTCCGCGAGATATCCCTGCCCCGAGGCGACCACCACCGGGGCGCCGTCGCCCGCGCCGTACTGCAGGGCCACCGCCTTGCGGCTGCGGCGGCGGGAGGTGTGGTCAGGCTTTGACATTGACGCTGTTCCTCCCTTCGTAAATCTTGGGAAACACCTCGGTGAGCGCTAAGGGACGCTGCATCTTCTGCACCGTCACCCTGGTGGGATTGAGTTCACAGCGGGTGAGAATGTCGCCGATCGCCCGCTCCACCAGCGGGGCGAAGGAGGCCACCTTCTCCGGCGCCAGCACCGCCATCTCCACATTCTTCTCCTGCATCGCCAGCACCACGTCAAAGAGGCCCAGCCCCTCAACATCCAGCTTGAAGAGGCAGCGGATGCCGCCCCGTCCGCCGCGGCTGCGGGCGTTCGCGCCCTGCTCGTCGTTCGGGTCCACCCAAAGCTCGGAGAAGAGCATCCGCCCGTCCTGCTGCAGGGGGAGAATGTAGTGGTTGACCGGCATATAGACGCTCTCGTTGATGAGAATGGCGTTGACCAGATTCTGAAACGCCTGCTGCACCTCGGCGCTGCCCTCGCCGCGCAGGGCGCCGGCGGCGGTGTTGGCCAGCTTTTCGGCAAACTCGGCCGCCTTGCTGCCCGGTTCTGGGACGCTCTGTTTCAAGAGCTGCAGCAGCGAGGCATCGTCGATGTTGCCGAGCAGGTTTTTTAAGGTGCCGTAGCCCGAGAGCTGGCGGAAGAGGTCGATGACGTTTTTCTCCGAGCCGTTTTCGTAGCGGGCCAGATCCAGCGTCAGCAGCGACAACAGGGCGCGCGGCGCGCCCATGTCATGCGTCGTCTCCACATAGGTGGACATGAAGGGGAAGAGGTTTTTCTGCAGCAGGGCAATCGTCCCCTCGCGGTCGCCGGCGGCGAGGGAGTTTTGCAGCTCGGCGAGCAGCGTGTCAAGCTGCTGCCCCCAGGAGGCGGGCATGGTGTCCGCCATGCCGCGGACGTTTCGCAGCAGGCTCTGCTCGATGTGGGGGGTGGAGGAGTGGTCGGCGTAGGCCTTGAGAAATTGAAGAATGTCTGAGCGAACCGCCTCGGAGGAGGCTTTTGCGTATGCGCTGCGCAGCACCGCCATCAGCGGGCCGCCGAAGCGGCTGCCTAAGCGAAACTGGCCCTTCATAAAGTCGAGCAGGCCCGCCTCGTCCATCTGCAGCATCTCCAGCAGCTGCCCCATCTCGGCCGCCGTGCCCTCCGAAAGCCCGGAGAGCACCACCGTGCCGCGCTGGGAGAAGAGGCGGGTGAGGGTGGTCACCAGCCCCGGCGTCGCGCGCAGGCGCTGGAGGAAGGTCTGGAAGTTGGAGTCGTAGCGGATCAGACCGCCGCTCTGGGCGCCGCCGTCCTGCTGCTCGGTGCGTCCGTCCGCCCGCACCACGCGGCTGGGGTCCGTGACGTTCTGGATCTGCACATTCTCAGGCGAGACGGGGAGATTGCGGTTGACCGACGACTGGTCATATCCGGGGACCGGGTTTGTCGCCCCCAAAAGATCCGGCATTCTTGACACCTCCCGGAAAAAAACATATAATAGAAGCAGCTTCGCAGCCGCGCACCAAAATCCCCCGCAGGAGGACAGATGCGCACCCGCCGCAGACCAAAAGCGGTCCGGCGGCGAAAGGCCGCGTTTTCAGGCAAAAAAGAACAGGGGATGCGCTTATTTTTCCATCCGGCTCTGTCGATAAGAACAATAAGCTATCACAAATACAACGATTCTCAAAGGGTGGTGTTATTCATGGGCAACGATATTCTCGATATGTATATCTATGAGACGAATTCGCTGCTTGAACAGCTTGAGACCATTGTGCTTGATGCCGAAAAGGTGGACACCTTTTCACAGGACGATGTCAATGCCATCTTCCGCATCATGCACACCATCAAGGGCTCCTCGGCCATGATGGAGTTTGATACGCTTTCCACCGTCTCCCATCGCATCGAGGATATGTTCTTCATCATCCGCGAGAACACCATGACCGTCGTCTCCGAGGCCAACCGCCCGGCGCTGTTCGACCTGATGTTCCAGTCGATCGACTACTTCCGCGCCGAGATGGAGAAGGTGGAGGCAGAGCAGGCGCTTGATAAGGATATCGACAGCTTTCTTGCAAAGATTAATAGCCTGATCGCCAAAATCAAGGGGGAGGAGCCGGAGGAAGAGGCCCCCGCGCCCGCGCCGGCCCCCGCGGCGGTCGAGCCGGATCCCGGCGTCGCCACCGTGCCGGACGGCAACCCCAACTTCCCCTATGAGCTGAAAGTCTTCTTCGACGAGGGCTGCGGCATGGAGAACCTGCGCTCCTTCATGCTGGTCACCAGCGTGCGCGACTTCTGCGCCGAGAGCGACTTCATCTTCGACCCCTCCGATGTGGAAACCGACTCCTCCACCGCCGAGCAGGTGATCGAGCGCGGCTTCCTTCTCATGTTCAAAAACGCCGAGGACCGCGACAAGGCGATCCCCATCATCCGCTCCGCCGGCTCCTTACGCTCCTACGAGCCGTATGACTTCGTCGCCGAGCCGGCCCCCGCGCCGGCCCCCGCACCGGAGCCTGCGCCCGCCCCCGCCCCCGTGGCGGAGGAAAAGCCCGCCGCTCCCGCCGCAGC
>JAFQKL010000278.1 GCA_017396965.1 Clostridia bacterium | reverse complement strand
ATCTTCACCACCTGGGTGGCCTTAAACTGCGCCGCCCTCCCCCGTCCGCTGCTGCTGCCCTTCATGCTGCTGGCCGGCATCGCGGGCGGCGCCCTCTGGGCCTTAATCCCCGCCCTGCTCAAGGTGCGGCTGGGCACCAATGAGACGCTGGTCACCCTGATGCTCAACTATGTGGCCCTCAAGCTGATCACCTACTTACAGTACGGCCCCTGGAAGGCCCCGGGCGGCTTCCCAAAGATTCCCAACTTCGGCGAAAATGCTCTGCTGCCCGATCTCTTCGGCCAGCAGAGCGGCTGGGTGCTGGCGCTGCTGGCGGTGGGCTTTGTCTACCTGCTGATGCGGCGCAGCAAGATCGGCTATGAGATCGCCGTCATCGGCGAAAGCCCCTCCACGGCGCGGTACGCCGGCATCCCCGTTGTCACCGTGACGCTGATCACCCTGCTGATCTCCGGCGGCCTCTGCGGTATGGCCGGCATGATCCAGGTGGCGGCGGTGGAGAAGACGCTGGTGGAATCCTTCACCGGCGGCCTCGGCTTCACGGCGGCCATCACCGCCTGGCTGGCCAAGCTCAACCCCGGCGTGATTGTGCTGACCAGCTTCGCCTTCTCGATGATGATCTCCGGCAGCAGCTTTCTGGAGACGGCGATGCGTATCCCCTCCTCCATGGCCGATGTCATTCAGGGCATGATCATCCTCTTCGTGCTCGGCTGCGAGTTCTTCACCCAGTACAAGCTGGTGCGGGTCAAGCCCTCGGACAGCGGAAAGGAGGCCAAGTAAATGGGATTCTTCACAAGCCTCGCCCTCTTTTTGCAGACGGTGGCCCAGCTCGGCACCCACGTTCTCTTCGCCACCCTCGGCGGCATCCTCTGTGAGAAGGTGGGCAACTTAAACCTCGGCATCGAGGGCATCATGCTGCTCGGCGCCTCCGTCGGCTTCTGGACGGCGCTGACCACCGCCTCCCCCCTGCTCACCGTGCTGGCCTCCGCCGTCGCCGGCATGGCGGGCGCGCTGATCTACGCCTTTGTCACCGTCACCCTGCGCGGCAATCAGACGGTCACCGGCCTTGCGCTGACCACCTTCGGCACCGGTGTCTCCAGTATGCTCGGTGCCCAGCTGGCCGGCAAGACCCTGCCGGCGGAGGTGACGACGGCGCTGGGCAGCCGCGCCATCCCCGTGCTCAGCAAGATCCCCTTCTTCGGCAAGATCTTCTTTGAGCAAAGCCCCTTCGTCCCCCTCGCGGTGCTGACGGCGGTGCTGCTCTATTTCTACTACAACAAGACCACCCCCGGCCTCTCCGCCCGCATGGTGGGCGAGAGCCCGGCGGCGGCGGACGCCTCCGGCATCCCGGTCAACCTCGTCAAGTATCTCCACATCCTCGCCGGCGGCGCGCTCTGCGGCATCGGCGGCGGCTTCTTCGCCGTGGTCTACGCCGGACGCTGGCAGAACTCGATCACCTCGGGCGCCGGCTGGATCGCCGTGGCCCTGGTCATCTTCGCCACCTGGAACCCGCTGCGCGCCATCCTCGGCGCCTATCTCTTCGGCACGGTGCGCGGCCTCGGCTTCAAGCTGCAGTCGGGCCTGCAGCTCTTCGGCATGACCCTCACCTTCAACCCCCAGCTGCTCGATATGCTGCCCTACCTGGTGACGATTCTGGTGCTGATCGTCATCACCGTGCGCAAAAAACGCGAGAGCCAGCCCCCCGCCTCCCTCAGTGCGCCGTATTTTCGTGAGGAGCGGTAGGGCCTCGCCCCCTGCAGGGGTCGCCGCCCGGCCGCCTGCAGGGCTCGCCGCCGCAGCGGCGAAATCCCCTTTTCCCCCGTCCACAACTGCACCTCAAAACAACAGACCAAACCACAACCAGCCGGGAGGACCCCCAGTCCCCCCGGCTGCTTTTCTTTTAAGCACCCCCCACCTCCGCCTAAAGATTGTATACAGCGAGATGTCTTGATATTGTATACAAAACCCCGCAAAACTCAGGCGGTTTTCAACGAATTCTTCTGATAATTCAGGAAATATTTCTGAAAACCCCCTTCCTTTTGGAATAAGATTCTGCTATAATGTACAATAAGTGTATTTACGCATCCCTCCCCGGCAACGAGGGACGTGAGAAGACTCCGAAACGGTTGCGTCCCGTTACCATACCAAAAGGAGCCAAAGAAAGAATGCCTTATCAAAACAAAAAAGAACCGGATTCGCTGGTGATGGCATACAGCGGCGTCATCGCTTATCTCAGCGATATCGAGGACTACCGCCTGTATTACCTCTCCCGCGCCGGCATGGAGCTGTGCGGCCTGACAAGGGAAGAGGAGTACCGCAACAAGCCCTGCCACCAGGTGCTGTTCGGCCGGGATACGCCCTGCCCCCACTGCACCAACCGACTTCTGACCAGGGGGGAGCCTTACCGCTGGGAGCAGTATTTCCGGCCGGTGGACCGCTGGTATGAATGCGTCGACCACCTGGTGGAGGTGGGAGGGCGGCCCTGTCATCTGGAGGTGTCGGTGGACGTCACCGAGCGCCGCCGCCAGCTGGGGGAGCTGACCCGCCGGCTGGAGGAGGAGGAGGTGCTGGTGCGCTGCCTCAACGTCCTCACGCGTCAGCAGGAGCTCGGGAGAGCGATTGAGCAGTTTCTGTGCGAGGTGTGCGGCTTCTATCAGGCCGACCGCGCCTATATTTTTGAATTCGACCACGACCGCCGCCTGATGGACAACACCTTTGAATGGTGCGCGAAAGGCGTCACCCCGCAGATCGACCAGCTCAAGGAGGTAACCCTCGCGGCGGTGGAGCCGTGGCTCGAGGCCTTTGAGAGCTTCGGCGGCTATGCGATCCACTCGGTGGAGCGGGATCTCGACCCCGACAGTGAGGGGGCGCGCATCCTGAAGGAGCAGGGGATCCACTGCGTGATGGCCGCGCCGCTGTGGCGGGGCAACCACATCGTCGGCTGCGTCGGGGTGGACAATCCGGGCAGCTATGTGGGCGACATCACCCTGCTGCGCACCACGGCCGGCTTTGTCATCGAGGAGCTGGAAAAGCGCCGGCTGATGGAGGAGATGGAGCGGATGAGCAGCGTCGACGCGCTCACCGGCCTCTTCAGCCGCAATCAGTACATCCGCGTGCTGCGCGGCTACGAGACGGAGCCGCCGCGCACGCTGGGCGTGGTGTCGCTGGACATCAACGGCCTCAAGGAGATCAACGACCGCTACGGCTTCGAGTTCGGCGACCGCGTGCTGCGCCGGGCCGCCGAGCTGCTGCGGAAGTTTTTTACCCGCCATGTCTACCGCATCGGCGGCGACGAGTTTGTTGTCTTATGCGCCGACTCCACCCGCGAGGAGTTTCAGGACAAGACGGTGGCCCTGCGCGACGCCTTTGAGCGCGACGATCTCTGCGACGTCTCGATCGGCTTCGCCTGGAGCTATGGCAACGAGGAGATCGACGCCACCGCCCTGCGTCTGCAGGCGCACGAGATGCGCCGGGCGGACAAGCAGTCCCACTACCACGCGGCGCTGGGCGAAAACCGCGAGATGACCCATACCGGCCTCGTCGGCGAGCTGCTGCGCGAGATTGAGGAGGGGCGGTTCGTCGTCTACTACCAGCCGCAGGTGGATCTCAAAACCGGCGCCGTCGTGGGGGCGGAGGCGCTGGTGCGCAAGTTCTCGGAAGACGGCAGCATGATCCCCCCGGGGCGCTTTATCTCCTTTTACGAGATGAGCGGCGTGATCAGCCATGTGGACCTCTTTGTGCTGGGCACCGCCTGCAAGGCACTGCGCCGGTGGTGGGACGAGGGGTATCGTCTGCGGGTGTCGGTGAACTTCTCCCGCGTGACGCTGCTTGAGCTAAACATCGTCGAGGTGATCACCGGCATCTGCGCCGCCCACGGCGTGCCGCCCGAGGCGATCACCATCGAGGTGACCGAGAGCATCGGCAAGATGGACAGCGATCTGCTGCGCGACCTGGTGTGCCGGCTGAAGACGGCGGGCTTCTCCATCTCTCTGGACGATTTCGGCTCGCAGTACTCCAACCTGGCGATTCTGGCGGCGATGGATTTTGACGAGGTCAAGTTCGACCGCTCGCTGGTGAGTACGCTGGAGGAGAACGACAAGAGCAAGGTTGTGATGGAAAGCGGCCTGGGCCTGTGCCGCGCCCTGAGCGGGACGGTGTCGCTTGCCGAGGGCATCGAGACGGTGGGGCAGCTGGAGCTGCTCAACCGCTATCAGTGTGAGTACGGACAGGGCTACTACTTCTCGCGGCCGGTGGGGCAGGAGGAGTTTGAGGCTTATATGGCGGAACACCGGGGGTAGGGGTGTTCGGGCCGGTGTTCCGGTTTGTGTCTCGGTTTGTGTTTGGGTTTGAATGAGTGGAGAGGGCCGTCTCTTTTGCGGGGATGGCCCTCTTTTT
>JAFQKL010000277.1 GCA_017396965.1 Clostridia bacterium | reverse complement strand
GTACCGCCATCTGAGCGAGGTTTCGGTGCAGGTCGGCGATGTGGTCGCGGTCGGTGACAACATCGGGGCCGCCGGGGCAACCGGGAATGCGACGGGGCCACACCTGCATTTTGAGGTGACGCTGGACGGAGAACCCGTGGACCCGCTGCCGATGCTGGATACGACGCCGGCGGAGGAGTGACGAAAAACCGGCCACCCTGCCGCAGGGCCGCGCCCCGCGCAACAACATCTTCCACAAACAACCCCCGCCGTCACAGTCACACTGCGACGGCGGGGGTGTTCTTTGTTTCTCCCGTCCTGCGACAGGCGGTCATTCTGCAAAGCGTCATCCTGCAAAATCCCTGCCGATCCTCGGCGGTCATGCCGGGAGGTGCGAACCGTCCGCCCTCTGCCTATGCCTTTTTCACCGCGCCAACCGGGCAGGCGTCGTAGCAGCGGCCGCACTCCAGACAGCCGCTGTGGTCGATCACGGCGCGGCCGTTCTCGATCGTCATCACGCCCTTCATGCAGCCGTCGATACAGCTGCCGCAGCCGATGCAGTCCTCCGTGATCTCATACCGCCAGGGCCGGGCGGGGGCGCCGCCGAAGCCGAAGCGAAAGCGCACCGTGCGGTCGTCCTCGCAGAGGTCGAACACCTCGCCGTCCCCCCGCTTCATCACAAAGAGGCGGAAGTTGGTGAGGTCGCGCCGGTAGAGCGCCTTCGTGCCGGGGTTCTGCTCCCAGTAACGATCGAAGAGGGCGGGGTCGGTCACCTCCTCCAGCTCCGCGTTGATGCGCACCGCAAAACCGAGCCGCCCCTCGGTGAACTGCATGGTGCCGGCGCTGATGCGCGGGTTCTTCAAGACCTCCTCATACACCCCCTTGCCGTGGGACATTCCCACATAGAGGTTGCCAAGCTCGTCCAGCCGATGCACCTCCATCGCGCGGACGGTGGGGGTGAGGCCGTCCGCTGCCAGGGTGGCAAAGGTCATGGTGCCGCACTGGCGGGCGTATTCAAAAACCGCCGCCTTGATCTCGTCGTTGCTGCTTTCCGGGGTGAGGCCGAGGCCGATGGGCCAGGTTGTGTTCATGGGGGTTCCTCCTCGCTTCTTAAAAATCATCAAAAAAAGAATTAAGAAGATGATACCCCATCTGCCGCCAAATGTCAAATTCCGTCGCGGGTGGCAGGCTCAAGCAGGCGGCGCAGCTCGGCCAGGGCCTTTTTTTCGAGGCGCGACACCTGCACCTGCGAGATGCCCAGCTCCTTCGCCGTCTCCTGCTGAGTGCGGCTGCGGTAGTAGCGCAGCAGCAGCAGGCGGCGCTGACGGTCGGGCAGCCGCGCCAGTGCCGCGCCGACTGCGGCCTTGTCCAGCATGGCCTCGGTGGGGTCCTCGCCGATCAGCTCCAGCAGGGGGCTGCCGCCCTCCTCGGCGGTCTGCGAGAGGGAGAGGACGGGGGTCATCGCGCCGAGGGCGAGGACCACCTCGTCCGGCTTTAAGCCGGAGGCGGCAGACAGCTCCCCCACCGTCGGCTCGCGGCCGAGGGCGGCGGAGAGGCGCTCGCGCTCGGCCATCAGCTGCGCCGCCTGCTCCTTGATGGTGCGGCTGACGCGCAGGGCGCCGTTGTCGCGAAAATAGCGTTTTAACTCCCCGAGCATCACCGGGACGGCGTAGGTGGAAAACTGCACCCCGGCGGAGAGGTCAAAGCCGCTCACCGCCTTGACAAAGGCCATGCAGGCCACCTGAAAGAGGTCGTCGTACTCCGCCTCCCGGCCGGAAAATCGGGAGACCACCATGCGGATGAGACCCTGATTTTCTTCAAAAAAGGTGTCAAAGGCGGCGCGGTCGCCGGCCTGGGCGGCGGTGATCAGCTCCCTTCGCCGCCGGGCGGCCTCACTCACGGAGCAGCCTCTTTTTCATGGTGACGGTGGTCCCTCTGCCGGGGGCGGAGCGGACTTTGAGCGAGTCCATGAAGGCGGCCATGATGGAAAAGCCCATGCCGCTGCGCTCCTCGGCGGCGGCGGTGGTGAAGCAGGGCTCGAGGGCCTGCTTCACATCGGCGATGCCGCAGCCGGTGTCGCGGACGCTGATCGTCATCAACCCCTCGCCGTCCAGCTTCATTTTGATGTACACCCTGCCGCCCTCCACGCCGCGATAGGCGTGGACGATGGCATTGGTCACCGCCTCACTGACCGCCGTTTTGACGTCGGCCAGCGTGGCCGCGGTGGGGTCGGCCTGGGCGGCGAGCGCGGCGACCGCCACCCGGGCATAGCCCTCGTTAACCGATTTGGCCGGCAGCACCAGCCGCACCTCGTTTTCAAAGCTCATACCGGCACCTCCTGCTCTCTTTTTTCCACATAGCGGTACACCCCCGCCATCACCAACACCGCCTCCACCCGGCCTTTGGCCCCCGCGACAACCACCCGCCCGCGCAGCGCCGCCATGCTGCGGTAGCGGCCCATGATGAAGCCGAGGCCCGAGCTGTCCATAAAGTCAACGGCGGCAAGGTCGATCACCAGCTCCTTCGGGCGCAGGGCGGCAATCTGGCGGTCCACCTTTTCGCGTAAGGCGAGGGCGCTGTGGTGGTCGATCTCGCCGCTGATGCAGGCGATGAGCCTGTCCTTTTCCTCCATGAGTTTGAGGTTCATTGAGGCGATCCCTCCTTTTTTGGATGCCTGTCCGCCTGTCTGAAAGGGAGGCGGCATCGGTGATATCATACCGCGAAAGCGGGGTCGGAATTGGTTGATTTGTGCGGGTAGAGTGGGGGAAAGTTTTTTGGGGGGATGGGGGAGTGTGGTCGGTTGACCACACTCCCCACCTCCATT
>JAFQKL010000276.1 GCA_017396965.1 Clostridia bacterium | reverse complement strand
GAGGGAGCCGGGGTGCGGGGTTCCGGGTGGTCTGTCGGCAGAACAGGTTCCTTGCTGCCGGATCCGTGTTTTGATTCCGGCCGGTTTTCATCGAAACAGCATCAGCCGTGGTCCTTCAACGCACGCTGCCCCTCCAAAGCCAAAGCAGCCTTCCATACCGATTCCTCAAATAAGATCTCCGCCCCGTCAACAAAAACGAGACAACGCCCGGCGGGGGCCGCCGTGCCGGGAGGGCAGCGACAGCCCGCCGTCGGGCGTTTTCATCTTTCAGAAGTTCCGGCGCGGGCAGCGGTTTCAGCCGTTGCACCGTCACAGATCGGCCGCCGGCCTGCGCCGCGTGTGTCACGCATCGGAATCACACAGACAAACAACCGGCCTCCATCGGCCAACGTCGCCGGCGTCGCCGTTGTTTCCAACGTCTCCGGCGTCACACCCCGGCGAACACGCCGATCAATTGATCCGCAACCGGCATCCGTCAGCCCGTGCTGTGTGCGTCACACAAAGACACAAACGCATAAAGATACACAGACACTCCGGCTCACGCCGCGTCTCCTCCGGCTCTACGCCTTCGCCGCGTCATGCACCAGCTTGCCGCCCAGATACACCTGCTGCGGCCGCTGAAGCGCGGTGATGTCGGCCAGCGGATCCTCGCCGAGCACGACAAAGTCGGCCACCTTGCCGATCTCCAGGGTGCCGTACTTGTCCAGCACGCCGATCAGGTCGGCCGCGTTGCGGGTGGCGCAGAGGATGCCTTCCATATTGCTCATGCCTGAATTTTGCACCATATAGGCAACTTCTTTTGCGGTGCCGTGGGGCATGAAGGTGGGGCTTCCGTCGGTGCCGCAGGCGATCTTGACGCCGGCTTCATAGCACTTTTTAAAGTTTTCGATGTGCTTGTCGTGGATGATCAGCTCCTTGCGGACCATGCTGTCGGGGATGCCGACCGGCTTTTCCATGATCCACTCCTGGATGCAGAAGGTGGGGACGATGTAGGCGCCGGTCTTGACCAGCAGCTCGATGCCCTCGTCGTCCACCAGGGTGCAGTGCTCGATCGAGTCGATGCCGGCGCGCAGGGCGTTTTTGATGCCGCGGGCGCCGTGGCAGTGGGCCATGACCTTCTTGCCCACCTTGTGGGCCTCGCGGGCGATGGCGGCCAGCTCCTCTTCCTCATACTGGTAGGAGTCCACCTCGGTGCCCTCGGTGCCGACGCCGCCGGTGCCGATGGTCTTGAGGCAGTCCACGCCGGCGGCGAGCATCTGACGGGCGGCCTTGGTGCATTCCTCCACCCCGTCGGCGGTGAGCTTGCCGGTGGCGCCGCCGTGGCCGCCGGTCATGGTGATGATGCGGCCGGAGAGGCACATATGAGAGCCTAAGAACCAGCCCTCTTCGACGTACTTGCGCAGGGTCATCTCCGGCATGAGGTCGGCAATTGTCCCTGCGTCGCGGACATAGGTGACGCCTTCCTTCAGCAGAAGGTTCAGGTTGATGAGGACGTTGGCGGCGAAGTCGATCTCGTTGCCGCTCTGCAGGGCGGCGATGGAGGTGTTCTCATCGCGCTTTAAGCCCATGGCGAGGTGCATATGGCAGTCCATCAGGCCGGGGATGACGGTGCGGCCGCCGAGGTCAACCTCGACCACCGAAGCGTCGCGCTCCACGGGATGGCGATTGCCAAGGTAGGTGATCACCTTGTTTTCCACCTCCATATAGAGGCCGGTTTTGGGCGGAGCGCCGGTGCCGTCGATCAGGGTGAAGTTGGTAAAACAGGTTTTCATCTTTTTGCTTCCTTTCAAATTGAACACAGTATTGATGTAGGGGAAGACCCGCCGGCGGCCGCAAAAGCGGGACGGCGGCGGGGATTTGCGGTGTTGTCCATCAGAGGACGCGAGGGGGGACGGCGGCAGTCACCGCCGTCGCCCCTTGCGCGGGTCAGGAGGGATCAGACGGCGCACAGGCGCCGGCGCCGCTGGCGGTGGCAGTGCCGGTACCGGCGCTGCTGCCCCAGGGATAGGAGGTGCGGGGGGCCGGGTCGGGGGACGGCGCGGCGGGGGCGTCCGCCACAACCGGGTCGGCGGCGGGGGCGGGATCAAGCCCCTCGCTCTGCGGCAGGACGCCGGTCAGCGGGGCGTTGTCCCCGGCGGGGGCGTTGCTCTTGGGACGGCGGCGACGTCTGCGGTTGCGGCTGCTGCCGCCTCCCTGCTGGCCGCCGCCCTGTCCGCCGCCCTGCGCACCGCCGTTTCGGGCGGGCGCACTGCCGGCGGCGGGGGAGATGACGACGCGGCGGGACGGCTCATGGCCCACCGACCCCGTCTGCACCCCGGCGACATCCTGCAGCGCCGAGTGGATGATGCGGCGCTCGTAGGGGTTCATCGGCTCGAGGGTGATGGAGCGCCCGTACTTCTGCACCCGGCCCGCCACCTTGTGGGCGAGGGCGGCGAGGGCGTCTTCGCGCTTGGCGCGGTAGTTTTCAATGTCGATCGACACCTTGCGGTAGCCGTCGTCACTCTGGCCGGAGACGAGGCCGGTGAGGTACTGCAGCGCGTCCAGCGTTTCGCCGCGACGGCCGATGAGCAGACCCATATTGTCCCCCTCCAGCTGGATGCGGAGCAGACTGCCCTCGGCGGCGGCCGAGACATCGACATTCAGCTCCAAAATACCGAACACTTCCTTTAAGAAGGCCTCCGCACGGGTGCCGCTCACCGGCACCGAAGCCACCGGCTCCATCGGCTTCTCCGCCACAGCGGCGGGCAGCTTTGCCTCGCTGCCCTGCGGCGTCACGAGGCCCTCGGCGGGCAGATGGGTGCGTCCGCCGGTGCCCTTCGGCTTCTCGCGCTCCCGGCGGGGCTTCGGCTCGGCGGCCTTGTCCTCCTGCTGAGGACGGGGCGGACGCGGCTCTCTGGGCTGCTTGAACTCGCCCTTGCGCTCCTTCGGCTCACGCGGCTCCTTCGGCTCACGCGGCTCCTTCGGCGCGCGCTCGCCCTCCGGCCGCCGCTCTCTCGGCGGGCGCTCCCGCTGCGGACGCGGCTCCCTGCCGTCGCGGCCCTCGCCCGCCTTGCTCTCGGCGGCCTTGACCGCAGGCTCGGGACGGGGCTTCGGCTCCGGCTTCGGCTTCGGCTCGGGCTTCGGGTCAGGCAGCTCCACCTCGTAGGTCAGCCGCACCTTGGCGTCGTGGGCGCCGAAGCCGAGGAAGCCCTTGGACGGGGTCTGCAGCACCTCGACGCTGACACTGTCCCGATCCATCTCCAGCGCCTCGCAGCCGAGGCGGATGGCGTCTTCAATCGTCTTGGCGTTGGAAATATATTCCTGAGTTACGATCATTCTCCCTTACCTCCTTTGCCGTGCTTCTCCTGGGGAAGCTCCTCGTCCAGCGGGTCGGGGATGTGGTCGCGGAACTTGAGGACCTTGGCGTAGTTGCGCTGACGGGCGGCCTTGACTGCCTCCAGCTGGGCCTGAATTTCGGGGCTGGGGGCCTCAGGCTCGGGCGGCGGCTCCTGGCCGGGCTTGAGTCCGCCGAGGTTGACCTTGCGGCGGGCCTTGCGCTCTTCCTTCTCGCGGCGCTCCTCCTCTTCGAGGGCGGCGTAGGCGTGTTCCAGCGTTTTTCTCGGGTTCCAGAAGGCGTTTAACAGCATCGACTGCAGCAGCGAGAAGACGGTGGAGAAGGTCCAGTAGATACCGATGCCGGCGGGCATACTGAAGGCGATATAGCAGGAGAGCAGCGGCATGGTGATGTTCATCGAACGCTGCATACTCTCAGCCTGGGCGTTGGGGGGGACGGTTTTGCTCTGGTACCAGGACTGCAGCCAGGAGGTAAAGCCGGCCAGCAGCGGCACGATGAGCAGCAGATTGAAGGCCAGGGTGGGGGTTTCGGCCAGGTTGAGGCCGAGGAATTCGTAGCTGAAGGTGCGGATGCCGGGCTCGACAACGCCCTGCTCCACCATGGCGGGCAGGTTCTTGAAGAGGCCTTCGGCGATGACCACCTCCGAGGTGTGGTTGGCGAGGACGCCATCCACCACTTCGCCGAGGCCGAGCAGCTCGTCGATCCGGAAGATCTGCTTCTCGGTGAGGCCGACGATGTAGGTAAGCGGCTTCCGGATGATCTTATAGAGGGCGAAGAGCAGCGGCAGCTGGATCAGCATCGGCAGACAGCCGGAGGCGGCGGAGACGCCGTTTTCCTTATACAGCTCGCTGACCTCGAGGTTGGCCCGCATCTTGTCGTTTCCGCAGCGTTTGCGGATGGCCTCTTCCTTGGGGCGGACCTTCATCTGGTTGATGGTGCTGCGCTGCTGGAGAAAGCCCAGCGGCAGCAGGATGAGCTTGATGGCCACGGTGAAGCCGAGCAGGCCCCAGCCGTAGCTGTTGAATTTGTCGACAAACCAGCCCAGCATGGCGCCGAGCGGGTAGTTGAGCAACCAATCCCACATGGGTTTGAAACCTCCTTGGGCGCCGTGTGGCGGCGCGTGAAGACGATGGCCTGAGCGCCCTGCATCAGGCGAGAGGGGGGCAGCTTACGGCACGGGGTCATAATAATCGTGCCGGCTGAAGGGATGACAGCGCAGAATCCGCCGCAGGGCCAGCCACCCCCCTTTGAGGGCGCCGTACTTCTCCACCGCCTCGAGGGCGTAGGTGGAGCAGGTGGGCGTATAGCGGCAGGTGGGGGGGAAGAGCGGCGAGACAAAGCGGCGGTAGAAGTGGATCAGCGCCAGCAGCAGGGTTTTGGCCACGGCTTGTCCCCCCTACTGCGCCAGGGGCGGCGCCGGCGGACGGCGGCCGATCAGGCCCCCCTGGGTGAACAGCCGCTGCAGCGACCCGTCCAGCGCCTGGCGCTTGAGATAGGGCAGGCGCCCGCGGGAGACCAGCACAAAGTCGTACCCCTTGGGCAGCTGGGGCTCGATGAGGCGAAAGCTCTCCCGCATCAGCCGCTTGGCGCGGTTGCGCTGCACCGCGCCGCCCACCTTCTTGCCCACCGTGAAGCCGACGCGGTTGAACCCAAGCCGGTTGCGCTGGAAGTAGAGGACGACATTCTTGTCCACCAGACTGCGGCCGCGCTTGTAGAGGCGGCGGAAGTCATTGTTGCGGTTGAGGGGGATGGCTTGCACGGCGGGGCCTCCTTCGTGTTTGGAAAAATAGACCAAAGCAAAAAGACCACTTGTTGCAGTGGCCTCTGGGTGGGGTATGACGAAGCGGGCCGCCGCTTTGAAAAAAGCGCTGCCCGCGCCGGGAGCGGGACCAAAGCGCCGCCCCCTCCCGCACGAACGGGAAGGGCGAAGAGGGAGCAGCCGGGTGAGACGCTTTTGGTTACGCAGACAGACGGGCTCTGCCCTTGGCGCGGCGGGCGGAGAGGATCTTTCTGCCGTTGCGGGTTCTCATTCTCTTGCGGAAGCCATGCTCTTTGGCTCTGTGACGCTTTTTGGGCTGATAGGTTCTCTTCATGAAGTGGCACCTCCTTACTGACGAAATGGGGGGACGGGCGGGCAGGGGCCGCCTCTCCCCGGGACGCAGACCGGGCCGGCAGGGGCCGGGATCGGTTCGTCTTGTGGTCCCGATCTGCGAAGACGACAAAGAAACGCCGATGAAACCGGCACCTACCATTATAGAGAAGCGAAGGCGGCTTGTCAACTGAAAAATGGGCGAAAATGCGAGGAAATCTGATCTCAATGAAAAATTTGCCCGTTTTTCGCCCAAATTCGGTTGACAGGGGGAGTGGGATGTGGTATTCTAACCGTGTAGTTAGCAAAGGCTAACTTGAGGCGGATGAGGCGGCCCTCCTGTCGTGGGCATGGAGGAGGGCCCGCTCCCTGTAGGGGTTGCCGTCGCAGCGGCCCGCCCCCTGCAGGGGTCGCCGCCGCAGCGGCCCCTTGGCAGGAGAACACGACCGACTCAGCTTCAGACGGCCGGGGCGGGACATCCCCGTTCCCTCCCGGCCGTGTCCACCCACATAACGTTCCCCCAATTCTTTTGACAGCTTGAGGCGGCGACGCCTTTTTTTGAAGGGAGGAGTTAGCATATGCTAACTGTTGATCGGAAAGCCCCTGCCTGTGAGGCACGGCAGTTTGAACGGCTGCTGGCGCAGCACTGCGCGCCGGCGCTGATGGGGGTGAAGGCGTCGAACCTGTTCAACTGGCGCGGCTGTCCGGCGCTGCTGCGCCGTCTGGCAGACGACTGCGGTGCGCGGCTGGCGGGGGCGGGGGTCGGTTTTCGCCTCTTTGCCGTGCCGCGGCAGGACACGCTGGTGCTGGTCTACCGGCGCGACTGCCTCGAGCGCCAGCTCATGCGTCCCGGGGTGCGGGAGATGCTGACGCAGTTCGGCTATCCCGCGACGGAGGACACGGAGCGGCTGCTCGACCACCTGGCCTCGCGTCTGGTGGAGGCGGGGGGCTTCCCCCACGAGATCGGCCTCTTTCTCGGCTATCCGATTGAAGATGTGGCCGGCTTCTGCCGCCACGGCGGCCGCTGCTGCAAGTGCGGCGGGCCGTGGAAGGTGTACGGCGACGTACGCCATGCCCAGCGGTGCTTCCGGCGCTACAGCCGCTGCGCCGCGCGGCTGGGCCGGCGGATGGAGGCCGGGGAGACGCTCGGCGCGGTGCTGTGCGGAGACGGCGGCGGACTGGTCGGCGCGGGCTGACGCGGTTGGCGCGACCTCCG
>JAFQKL010000275.1 GCA_017396965.1 Clostridia bacterium | reverse complement strand
TTCTGATGGTCTTCATTGATACAATTCCCTTTCTGAAATGAAAACAGCAGGGGAACAGGCGCAGCGGACTACGCCTCGATCATCTCCACGATCTCGCCGATGTACATCCGATGCGGCGGGTCGGCGGGGTCGGGGTAGTAGGCGGCGACGACGTCGGCGGGCATATTGGCCGTCGCGAAGTCGGCGTGGAAGATCTTGCGGCAGACAAAGGTGACCTTGGCCTCGCGGAAGCCGACGCCGCCCTCCACCGGGACGGGGGTGAGGGAGGTGGCGGCCAGCTTGTCGCCGTCGCGGCCGGAGTGCTCGCCGAGGTACCGGAGGTCGTCTCTGTACTGCTCGGGGAAGAAGGTGAGGGTGAAGAACTCGTTTTTCTCCAGGAACTCATAGGTGTACCGCGCCGGGCGGACGTAGACGGTGGCGATGGGGCGGGCGCCGTCGGGCGAGCCCCAGAGGGAGCCGAGGCTGCCCCAGCTGACGGTCATGGTGTTGAAGTTGTCGGGACTGCCGGCGGTGAGCAGCGCCCACTGCTTGTCAAAGAGACGGAAGATTTCGGGGGTGAAGTCACGGATGTTCATGGGGGGTCCTCCTTCTATGGTGATTGGGTTTGGGGACGGGGAGAGACGCAGCGCCATCGCCGGGCGAAGGGCGTGCGTCCGGCTCCCTCTCTGAGGGAGCTGTCAGCCGAAGGCTGACTGAGGGAGTCTGCAGGGACTTTTCTTTTGAATCCAGTCTCAAATCTGTCCACAATGTCGGTGGCCGGTGCTTCTGTTTCCCGTTCGGAGCCTCAGCCCTTTTGCAGCCGCTCCTGAACAACCCGATGGATTGCGCCACATACACCCGGAAACTGACGGTCAATATCGCGATTGGTAAACCGAAGCACAATCAGTCCGACCTGCTCCAGCGCCGCCGTGCGCCGCTGGTCATACTCCAAGGCTTCTCTTTCAAAGTGTTGCGACCCGTCCAGTTCAATCACCAGACGCGCCTTATGGCAATAAAAATCGACAATGTATCCACCGACCGGCTTCTGTCGTTGAAATCGGACAGGATAGGTGCGGAGAAAGTCATACCAGAGATGTTGCTCCTGTTTTGTTGCATTTTTCCGCAAATCTTTTGCCAGATCGATCAGATCCCGATCGTAGGGGAGAGACACAGGATCCACTCCTTTCAAAACCGGGGGACGACTCCCCCAGTCGGCTCCGCCGACAGCCCCCTCGGAGAGGGGGCCTTTGGAGCGGGACGCCGCTGCGTCACCAGATCAGGACGCGGCTGCGTCTCGCTCCCTCTCTGAGGCGTCTGTCCGCCGAAGGCTGACGGAGGGCGTCTCCTCCTACTCCTCCTCCGGCACCGCCACCGGCGTGCCCTTCTTGCTGCCGTCCTTGAGCAGGGTGACCTCGCTCTTGTGGTAGTCGGCGGTGGACTCCTCATGGAGGTGGCGCACTGTGAGGATGCCGCGCAGCAGGTTGACCGCCGTCACATGGCCTCTGCCCTCCGGCGTGCGCACCAGGGCGCCCTGGCGGGGAGTGGAGGCGAGCAGCTCCTCATAGGCCTCCTGCTCGTACTTTAAGCAGCACATCAGCCGTCCGCAGGTGCCGGTGATCTTGGTGGGGTTGAGCGAAAGTCCCTGCTCCTTGGCCATCTTGATGGAGACGGGGCGGAACTCATCCATATGCGAAGCGCAGCAGAAGGGGCGGCCGCAGATGCCGATGCCGCCGAGCATCTTGGCCTCGTCGCGCACGCCGATCTGGCGCAGCTCGATGCGGGTGCGAAACACCGAGGCTAAGTCCTTGACCAGCTCGCGGAAGTCCACCCGGCCATCGGCGGTGAAATAAAAGAGAATTTTGGAGCGATCGAAGGTGAATTCCACGTCGACCAGCTTCATGTCCAGCTTGTGGGCGGCGATTTTCTGCAGGCAGACGTCGTAGGCGGCCTTTTCCCGCTCGCGGTTGTCCGCCGCCTGGGCGAGATCGTCGGCGTCGGCGACGCGCAGAACCCGCTTTAAGGGCTGGACAACCTCGCCGTCCTCCACCTCACAGTTGCCCAGCAGCACCTCGCCCATCTCGGTGCCGCGGGAGGTCTCCACCACCACCCGGTCGCCGGCCGAAAGCTCGAGCGCACCGGGGTCGAAGTAGTAGACCTTGCCCACTTCTTTGAATCTCACACCACATACTGTCGTCAACTCAAAACCTCCAAAACATTCGGTCAGGCCGCCGGATGCGGCGGCGCGGGCGGATCGGCCCCGGTCCGGCGGGCGGACAAGGGCCTTGTCATGCGATGAAAGGCGGCTCCCCGGCGGCTTGGGGGCGGGGAGGACACCCGGTCTTTTCCTGTGTTTTTCTCCGGGGCAGGCCCCTTGCTCAGTGGGTGGCCTCCCAGCAGGAGAGCAGAAAGTCCGTCGCCAACAGCGGCAGCCAGAAGGGGTTCTCGGCCTTCTGGCGGTAGGTGACCGCCAGGTGAAACAGCCGGCCTGCGGCGGCGGTGGGCAGGCGGGCGGCGAGGGGGGAGAGGGCGCCGGCGGCGCGTTCGCTCATCAGGCGGTGGCAGAGGGCGGTCAGCGCGTCGCAGGCGGCGAGGAAGTTCTCTTTTTTCGACGAAATCGCCGGGCAGAGGGCCAGGGTGCTGTAGAGGTCCCCCGCCGTCAGCCGCTCCACCAGCGCCTCGGCGGGGGCGGGGTCGACCTCGGTGGGCGGCTGCTCGGGCGGCAGGACGCGGGTGACGCGGGAGAGGATGGTGGGCAGCAGCGCCCCGGCGCGGACGGCGGTCAGCAGAAAGACGAGGTGGGCGGGCGGCTCCTCCAGCAGCTTGAGCAGGGCGTTTTGCGCCTGCGGGGTCATCAGGTCGGCCGATTCGATGAGGGCGACGCGGCGGCTGCCGCCCATCGGCGCGAGGCGGGCCGTCTCCCGCAGGGCGCGGATCTGCTCCACCTTGAGCGAGGCGCCCTCCGGCGCGACAACCAGCAGGTCGGGGTTGCCGCCGGCGGCAAGCGAGGTGCAGACGGCGCAGCGTCCACAGGGGCTGGCCCCCCGGGCCGAGGGACAGAGCAGCACCGCCGCCGTGGCCCGGGCCAGCTCCCCGGCGCGGGCGGGGTCGGGGTCCTCCAGCAGCACGGCGTGGGGCAGCCGCCGGCGCTCCAGGGCGCGGCGCAGCGGC
>JAFQKL010000274.1 GCA_017396965.1 Clostridia bacterium | reverse complement strand
GGCCCCGGCAACGACGGCGTCACCGACTACGTTAACACCGACTACGGCCCCGGCAACGACGGCGTCACCAACTACGACGACACCGATTACGGCCCCGGCAGCGACGGCGTCACCAACTACGATGACACCGACTACGGCCCCGGCAGCGACGGCGTCACCGACTACAGCAGCAACTCCAACTACGGCAGCAGCAACTACGGCAACAGCAACTACGGCAGCAGCAACTACGGCTCCAACTATGGCAGCAATTACAAGTAAGCAGAAGCCGCCCCTCAAGCTGCGCCACGAGCTCAAGCATCTCATCTCCCCGCAGGATGACCTGCTCGTCACCGCCCGGCTGCGAAAGCTGTTCCGCCACGATGAAAACGCTGACTCACACGGTTCCTACCGTGTGAGCAGCTGTTATTTCGACACGCCGTACGACAAGGCGCTGCGGCAGAAGGTGGACGGGGTCGACCGGCGGGAGAAGTTCCGGCTGCGGTATTACGGGGACGATCCCTCCTTTCTCCGTCTGGAGAAGAAATTCAAGATCAACGGCCTGTGCGGCAAACACAGTGTGCGGCTGACGGAGGAGGAGGCGCGGCGGATTCTCGCCGGGGAGATCGACTTTCTCGCCCGCTCCGACCATCCGCTGCTGCTTGAGCTGTACAGCAAGATGCGCGGGCAGCTGCTGGCGCCGAAGACCATTGTCACCTACGACCGCGAGGCCTTTCTCTACGGGCCGGGCAACGTGCGGGTGACGATCGACCGCCATCTGCGCTCGGGGCTGGGCAGCCTCGCCTTTCTCGATCCGGCGCTGCCCCATCTGCCGGTGTCGGAGGGGCTTCGGGTGCTGGAGGTGAAGTACGACGCCTTTTTGCCCGAGATCGTGGCCCTGGCGGTGCAGGTGCCGGGGCGGCAGGCGGCGGCCAACTCCAAGTATGCCATCTGCCGCAGATATGACTAAAAGGAGAACGACCATGCCATTGACGTTTCAAGACATCTTCAAATCGAGCTTTCTCGAGCAGACGTCGGCCATCCCCGTTTTGGACATGGCGCTGGCGCTGCTGCTCTCCTTCGCGGTGGGCCTGTTCATCTTCTTTGTCTACAAGCGCTGCTATGCCGGGGTGATGTATTCGGCCAGCTTCGGGGTGACGCTGATCGCCCTTTGCATGATCACGGCGCTGCTGATTCTGGCGGTCACCAGCAACGTGGTGCTGTCGCTGGGCATGGTGGGCGCGCTGTCCATCGTCCGCTTCCGCACCGCCATCAAGGATCCCTCCGACATCGCCTTCCTCTTTTGGAGCATCGCCGCCGGCATTGTGCTGGCCGCGGGTTTTATTCCGCTGGCGGTGATCGGCAGCCTGTTCATCGGCCTGATTCTGATGCTGTTCTCGGGGTACAAGGGCTTTGAGAAGCCCTATATCCTCGTGCTGCACTGCAGCGACAGTGAGACGGAGCGGACGGCCCATGCGCTGGTGGCGGAGCAGGCGGGGCGGGTGTGTCTCAAAAGCAAGAGCATCGCCCCCGGCTGCATCGAGCTGAACTACGAAGTGCGCCTCAAGGACGATGACACCGGGTTTCTCTACACGCTGGCGGAGCTGCCCGGCGTCAGCCACACGGTGATGGTGTCCTACAACGGCGATTACATGAGCTGATATCTATGTTGAAGAATCCATGCATTGACCGCATCTGTCTGTTGGTGACGGTGCTGGCAGTGGCGGTGACGCTGCTGTTTGTCCACGGGGAGGCGCTGGGGCTGCAGCGGGCCTCCGCCCTGCCGCCGTATCAGAGCCGGCTGTTCGACCAATCGCGGGTCCACACCGTCGATCTGGTGGTGGAGGACTGGGAGGGCTTTTTGCAGCAGGCACCGGCGGAGGAGTACACCTCCTGCACGGTGGTGATCGACGGGGAGCGGTTCTCCCACGTCGGCCTGCGCGCCAAGGGCAACAACTCCCGGCGGCTGACCGAGCAGTACGGCCACCACCGCTACAGCCTGAAGCTGGAGTTCGACCACTACACCTTCGCCAGCTACCACGGCCTCGACAAGTTCTCGCTCGACGCCTCCTTTCAGGACAACAGCTATCTGAAAACCTGGCTGACCTTCGACATGATGGAGCGGATGGGGGTGCCCACACCGCTCTGCAGCTTCGCCTGGGTGCGGGTGAACGGCGCGGACTGGGGGCTGTTTCTCGCCATCGAGGAGCCGGAGGAGGCCTTCGCCCGCCGCTGTTTCGGCCGCGATCACGGGCAGCTCTACAAGCCGGATTACCGCTCCCTCGAAGCCGAAAACGCCGATCTGCATCTGCGCTATACCGACGACGCCTTTGAGAGCTATGACAACATCTTCCGCAACGCCAAATTTGACATCACCGACGAGGACAAGCGGCGGGTGATCGAGGCCATTCGCATCCTGTCCACCGGGGAGGATCTCGAGCGGGCGGTGGATGTGGAGGCGGTGCTGCGGTATTTTACGGTGCAGGTGTTTGTCGTCAACCTCGACAGCTACCTCGGCCGCACCGGGCACAATTATTTTCTCTATGAGCAGGACGGGCGGCTCAGTATGCTGCCCTGGGACTACAATCTCGCCTTTGCCACCTACTCACTGGGAATGCCGAACCCCATCAACGATGCGACGCTTTATGTCAATTACCCCATCAACACCCCGGGCAGCGGGGAGTGGATGCTGAAGCGTCCGCTGTTTCACGAGCTGATGAAGGACGATGCCCTCTTCGCCCGCTATCACGCCCTGTTCGACGAGCTGATTGCCGGGACGTTTGAGAGCGGCGAGTTTGAGCGGGTGGTGGCGGAGACGCGGGAGATGATCGCGCCTTATGTGGAGCGGGATCCGACGGCCTTCTGCTCGTATGAGGACTTTCTGTTGGCGGTGGACACGATTGCGGAGTTCTGCCGTCTGCGGGCCAAGAGTATTCGCGGACAGCTGGACGGGACCATCCCCTCCACCATCGCGGCGCAGGCCGGGAACCGGGAGCGGCTGGTGGATGCCTCCTCGGTGTGGCTACCGGATCTGGGGGAGATTGCGGATTTGAAGGACTGAGGGTTGCGGGTTGCGCATGACGCGTTACGCATTGAAATGTCAGGGCTTTGCAGAGACACCCCTAAGTGTGTGTCTCTGTTTTTTTGTGGGGGCGGCCGGGGCGGGGATGAGGGGACAAAAAGAGCGCCGCCTGTCCCCACGCAGAGACAGCCGGCGCTCTCCATTTTCATACCGGGTGATTCAGACTAACCGGGTGATTCAGACTACTCCCCCAACGCAGGCTCCGGCATCTCTGCCTTCCGCTTCGGCTCCTTCTCCTCCCCGCCGTCCTCCTGCGCCGCAGCCTCCCGACCGATTCGTTCCATTCGTTCCACGGCAGTGATCAGCAGATTCATGCTGAACACCAGCAGCGGCAGGCCGTAGGCCGCGCCTCCCACAAGAGTGTTCAAGATTCCAAACACCAGTCCGAACACCGCAAGGACCATGCCCGATGTCGCAAGCAGCATATCCTCTCGCTCCTTTCTTCCTCTGTAACCACGATGGTATTCACCATTCGTCATTCGTCATTCGCCGTTCGTCCGACCCCCGCACTAGATACCATCCGCCGTGCCATCGGCGTTGACCAGCAGGAAGGAGGAGGCGGCGGAGATCGGCAGGCCCAGACGCGGCACGGTTTCCCCGCCGCTCCACGGCCAGCTTCTCAGCTGCTCTGCTTTGACGCCGGCCGGCGGGCGGGCGTAGCGGAAGGTGAAGGCCACCTGCTCCAGCGGCAGGGTGCCTACCGCCTCTGCGGTCGCTGTGAAGGAGCCGCTCAAGGCGTATTTTCGCCCTGTGCCGTGCGGCAGGGCAAACGGCACGACGTTGGTGCCGGCGTGCATCGGCGTGGTGCCGCGCAGCGGGATCTGCTGTGATTCAAGATAGAGGCCGTTTTCGGTGTAGTAGTCCAGCGTCATCGTCATGACACCTCCGGGGCTCCAGGCGACAACCCCGGTGCCCGATTCCCAGGAGACGGCGAGGAGGTCTTCTGCGGTGAAGCTGCGGGTGCCGGAGAGCTGCCAGTCAAAGCGGACGACCATCCGCCGCTCGCCTGCCTCCACCACCGTGCCGGTGACCGAGATGGGCAGGTTCATCCGGGAATGGACGGGGAGCGGCAGGCCCGTCTCTCCCCGCTCGGGCATCCCGGTCAGCGGCTGCTCTCGCGCAAGGACAATCGGAGTCCCGCAGCAGAGAACCAGCGCCATCAGCAGAAGGGCTGCTTTTTTCATCCTTCATCCCCCGTTTCTTTCCTTTTGGCAATCATAACACAGAATATAGATCCCGTCAATGAAATTACAAAAATTCGTATTTACTGAATGAAACTAATATTTTTGTAATATATCAAAGAAATCAGACAATGCGCCATTCCTTTTCCCGCCATCCACACAAAAGAAAAAGCTCTGTTTGCCATGAAGAAATAGAAGGCAGACGGAAAAATGGTTGTTTTCCGCCTGCCCTCGGCAACAGCATGACCCGTGTCCCTCCTGTCAAGGGTGCGGTCGACAGAAATTTTTTGTCCCTTTCGGGGGGACGGGGCAAATCATTTCTGTCTCCCCGCCTTCGGCGTCCCTGACATCCGGTCCCGCGCCCTGGATATGGTAGAAAACCGGCAAGGCGGTTTTCTCAGATTTTTTATATAGGGGTTT
>JAFQKL010000273.1 GCA_017396965.1 Clostridia bacterium | reverse complement strand
TTTTCTTTGATTTTTTACAGGGGGGTCGACAGTCTGCCTCAAAGCGGGACTGTTTGCCGAACGGTTAGGGCGGCGGGCCGAAGCGGCTTTGCCCCTTCGGACGGGCTGCGTTGCGGGCGGAGTTTGTGTATTTTTGATGTCACCGCCTCAAAAACGGGCGAAAAAAGGAGCCTGAGGGAGCTACGGCGAGATTTGGCCCCTCCGCATCCTTTGAAACCGACAGAAAAAGCTTCAGATTTCCCCTCCCGGCATTTGCAACCTTGCCAAAACCGTGCTATAATAAAGGTGTTCTCAGGGCCTGAGACGCAAAACCGCAAACTTTACAGTTTCCCGCACGTTTTTGCCCCCGCGGCGGCCTTTCGCTTCGCGGCAGGTTTTGTCGCACGAGTCGGCGGTCCTGCTTTCCCCGGGAGCCGAGGCATCCGGCCTTCTGTTTCGTGCGGCATCCCGCCGCAGTCTTCTTTGTTATTCAGTTCGGAGGTTCCATATGGCACGCAGTTTTGGCGGCAGAAGCGGCGGCGGCGGCCGCAGTTCGGGCGGCAGCAGTCGCAGCTTTGGCGGCAGCCGCAGCTCGGGCAGCCGCAGCAGCGGACGCAGCTTCGGCGGCAGCAGCCGCAGCTTTGGCGGCAGCGGACGCATCCGCAGCGGCAGCAGCAGCCGTGGGGGCGGCCGTTCGGGCGGGGGCTTCGGCTTCGGCGGCTCGGGTGGCGGCTCCGGCGGGTTCGGCGGCTTTCGCCCCACCGGGCCGCGTCCCTCGGGCGGCGGCTTCCGCTGGCCGGTCATCATCCCCGTCTCCCGCGGCGGAGGCGGTGGCGGCGGGCGGCGCGGGTGCGGCTGCAGCACGATCCTGGTCCTCATCATTTTGCTGCTCGTCCTCTCTTCGCTCTTTTCCGCCCTGTCCGGCAGCCTGGGCGGCTCTTACCAGCCGTCCGGCGAAATCACACCCTCCACCGTCCGCCGGGAACCGCTGCCGAGAGGCTCGGTGGACGAAACCGAATACTTTAGCGACGGCCTCGGCTGGATCGCCCACCCCTCCGACCTGACGGACGGCATGGAGTCCTTTTATGAGGACACCGGCGTCCAGCCCTACCTCTACCTCTTTGACAACGCCGAAAACGGCTATGCCCCCCTCACCGATGAGGAGGCCGAGCAGCTGGCCGGCTCGCTCTACGACTCGCTGTTCACCGACGAGGCCCACCTGCTGGTCCTCTTCTGGGAGGCAGGAGATGAGCACCAGATCTGGTATCTGGCCGGCCTGCAGGCGGGCAGCGTGATCGACCACGAGGCGGGAGGCATCCTGCTCGACTGCATCGAGCGCTACTACTACGACCAGAGCCTCAGCGAGGAGGAGTTCTTCTCCGTCGCCTTCGAGGAGGCCGGCGAGCGGATGATGGAGGTCACCACCTCGCCGATGGTCTATGTCGCAGGGGCCGCGGTGGCGGTGATCGCCGTGGTGGTGATCTTCCTCGTCTGGAACAAAATCAAGCAGCGCAAGGCAGAGGAGGCGGAGGAGACCCGCCGCATCCTCGAAACCCCGCTGGAGCGTTTCGGCAGCGAGGATGCCGCCGACGATATCGCCCGCCGCTATGAGGACGATCCGTAACCCCCCTTCAAAACGCAAGCAACCCCCATCCATATAAATACTATAATTACAGGAGGACTTCACAATGGGTATTCTTTCCAGATTCGCAGACATCATCTCCGCCAACATCAACGACCTGCTCGACAAGGCCGAGGATCCCGCCAAGATGGTGGATCAGTGCCTGCGCGACATGATGGAGGACTTGGCCGAGGTCAAGAAGGAGACCGCCGCCGTCATGGCCGAGGAGAGCCGCTGCAAGCGCCTGGTCGATGAGAACGACAAGGAGTCCGCCCGCTTTGAGGAGCTGGCCAAGCGCGCCCTGATGGCCGGCAACGAGAACGACGCCCGCGTCCTCCTCGCCAAGAAGCAGGAGATCGAGAACGCCGGCGCCGCCCTGGAGACCGCCTATGCCGCCGCCCACGAGAACGCGGTGCGGATGCGTCAGCTGCACGACAAGCTGGTGGCCGACATCTCCGAGCTCAACAACCGCAAGGCCGCCATCAAGGCCAAGGTCTCCGTTGCCAAGGCCCAGGAGAAGGTCAACGAGCTGAGCAACTCCGGCGAGAAGGCCAAGCTCGCCATGAGCGCCTTCGAGCGTATGGAGGCCAAGGCCGACCAGATGCTCGACGAGGCCACCGCCCGCGCCGAGCTGGAGCTGGGCGCCGATGACAGCATCGACGCGCTGGAAGAGAAGTATCGCCTGGGCGATTCCTCCGCTTCCGTCGACGCCGAGCTGGCCGCCATGAAGGCGAAGCTGGGTCTGTAAGCCATCGTTTTTGCACACTGCGCCCCCTGTCCCGCAAGGGACGGGGGGCGTTTATTTTGCACCTCTGCCACCCCGCGAAGGCAGATCCCCCGGCGGGTCAGAGAGAAAATTCCCTCCGTCCTCCTTCAAAATTTCAGTCGATTTGACGGTTGACTTCTCCCCGCTTCTCGCCTATACTGTTACCAGCTTTTATCCCAAAACCGTTGAAGCGGAGATAACGGCAGTGATGCCTCTACAGAGAGCCCGTGGTGCTGAGAGTCGGGTGAGAAACAAGCTGTCAAATGGACCGCTGAGGGCGCAGTCAAAGGTCTTTTCCTGTTCATGAGGAGAGGCTGAGTATTCTGCGACGTGTTGGCATACGTCAGTTGCCGGGGGTCTGTTGGGACCCTGTCAAAGGGCACGGGGGGTGACTCCCGTGAATTCAAGGTGGCACCGCGGGTCGTGGGTTCATGATTCGTCCTTGACGTTCGTTTTGTTCTGTCAGGGGCGGTTTTTTTGTTGAGAGACGCCTTTCTGACAGACCGGTCAGAGAGGCGTTTTTTCTCTGTCCGCCGCTTTTGATTCAGGAAAGGAAGGAAATCATGACCGATTCCAAAGGCCGTTTCGGCATCCACGGGGGGCAGTACGTCCCCGAGCTGCTGATGGAGACGCTCGACCAGCTGGAGGCCGCCTATGAGCAGTACCGGCAGGACGCCGACTTTCAGCGCGAGCTGTCCGCCCTGCTCAACGACTACGCAGGCCGCCCCTCCCGCCTCTACCACGCCGCCCGCATGACGGTGGACCTCGGCGGGGCGAAGATTTACCTCAAGCGCGAGGATCTCAACCACACCGGGGCGCACAAGATCAACAATGTTCTCGGCCAGGCGCTGCTGGCAAAGCGCATGGGCAAAACCCGGCTGATCGCCGAGACCGGCGCCGGACAGCACGGCGTCGCCACCGCCACCGCCGCCGCCCTGCTGGGGATGGAGTGCGTGGTCTATATGGGCGAGGAGGACACGGTGCGCCAGGCGCTCAACGTCTACCGGATGCGGCTGCTGGGGGCCGAGGTGGTGCCGGTCACCGCCGGCACGGCGACGCTGAAGGACGCCGTCTCGGAGGCGATGCGTGAGTGGGGCGCCCGGATGGAGGACAGTCACTACTGCCTCGGTTCCGTGATGGGCCCCCACCCCTTCCCCACCCTGGTGCGCGACTTTCAGGCGGTGATCTCGCGGGAGATCAAAGAGCAGCTGCTGGAAAAGGAGGGGCGGCTGCCCGATGCCGTCCTCGCCTGCGTCGGCGGCGGCTCCAACGCCATCGGCAGCTTTTATCACTTTATTGAAGACGAAGGCGTCGCCCTCATCGGCTGCGAAGCGGCGGGGCGCGGGATCGGCACCTTTGAGACTGCCGCCACCCTGAACACCGGGCGGGTGGGCATCTTCCACGGCATGAAGAGCTATTTCTGTCAGGATGAGCAGGGGCAGATCGCCCCGGTGTGGTCGATCTCGGCGGGGCTGGACTACCCCGGCGTCGGCCCGGAACACGCCCTCCTGCATGACCTCGGCAGAGCGCAGTATGTGCCGGTGACCGACGAGGAGGCGGTGGAGGCCTTTGAGTATCTGGCCCGCACCGAGGGTATCATCCCGGCCATTGAATCGGCCCACGCCATCGCCCATGCCATCAAGCTGGCCCCCACCATGCGCCGTGATCAGATCATGGTGGTGACCGTCTCCGGCCGCGGCGACAAGGACTGCGCCGCCATCGCCCGTTACAGAGGGGAGGATCTTCATGAATAAGCTTGCATCCGCTTTTTCCAAAGACAGAACACTCGCCGTCCGCCTCACCTGCGGCGACCCGAGTCTTGAGGTCACCGCCGATCTGCTCCAAGCCGCGGCGGCGGGCGGCGCCGACCTCGCCCTGCTCGCCCTGCCCTTCTCCGACCCCACCGCCGAAGGCCCGGCGGCGCAGGCGGCGAGTCTTCGGGCGCTGTCGGCAGGGGTGACCACCGCCTCGGCGCTGGCCTTCCTTGAAAAGCTCTCCCCCGCCCTGCCGGTGGTGCTGACCACCTACGCCAACGTCCCCTTCGCCTACGGCATCGACCGCTTCTTCGCCGCCTGCCACGCAGCCGGCCTCTGCGGCCTGCTGGTGCTCGACCTGCCGGCGGAGGAGCGGGAGGAGTTCGCGGGCGCGGCGCGGGCGCACGGCATCGCGCTGGCGGCCCAGGCGGCCCCGGCCGGGGAGGCGCGGCTGGCACGGGTGGCAAGGGCTGCAGAGGGCGTCCTCCTGCTCGACTGCGGCGGCAGAGAGGAGCGTCGGCCCGCCCTCGCCGCCGCGCTGCGCCGTCACACCGACCTGCCGCTGCTGCTGCCCGGCGGGACGCAGGAGGAGGATCCC
>JAFQKL010000272.1 GCA_017396965.1 Clostridia bacterium | reverse complement strand
GTGTGCCAACTGTTACACAAATTGTTTCTCGGCGATTCGACCGCCTTCCCCCCTTGTTCCGGGCTCCCCCTGGACAATCGCCCCTCCCCCTCACTCCACCCGGAAGGACACCTCCACCACCACGCCGAGGATGCGGGCGGTGCCGTTGTCGAAGTCTTCGAGGTCGAGCAGGATGGGGCTGTAGCGGCTGTTCTCCGGCCAGAGGGTCACCTTGCGGCCCACCCGCTGGAAGCGTTTGAGGGTGGCGTTTTCCCCGTCCACCATGCAGGCGACGATCTGGCCGTCTCTGGCGAAGTCCTGACGGCGCAGCAGAACAACGTAGCCGTCGCGGATGCCGGCGCCCTCCATCGAGTCGCCCTTCACCTTGAGGCAGAAGTACTCCTCCCCCGGCGGCACGTCGGCCAGGTGGTAACCCTGCGGCTCCTCAAAGGCCAGCCCCGGGCCGCCGGCGCGGATGGCGCCGTAGATGGGGATCCGCCCCTGCGGCACCGGCAGCAGCTCGCGCTCCAGCAGATAGTCCACCGACACGGCAAAGAGATCGGCGATGCGGCAGAGCTGCTCATGCCCCGGCCGCCGCCGCCCCGATTCGTAGAGCGACACCGCCGCCTCCGACACCCCCAGCGCCTCCGCCAGCTCCTTAATCGTCATCCCCCGCTGCTTGCGCAGCTCCCGCAGTCGTTTCATGGTGGCCTCTCCTTTCTGAAAGGACGCTTTTTCCCGCTTACAGCATACCACAGGTCGAAGGGGGTTGTAAAGAGAAACTTAACGAAACGTTAATTAACTTCTGGGGATTTCCGGGAAAGTTGCACATCCCATCTTGACTTTACCCACTTGAAGTGTTAAAATATCGCCAGAACATTACAGATCGTCAAGGTGCGATGAAAAAAGGAGGAGTTTTATGGCTACGAGGAAGGTGCGACGCATTCCCCCCTCTCCCTGCCGGCGTTGTCCGGCGCCCTGCAAGGGAGACATCTGCCCGCGCTGGCAGCGCTGGTTCCAGAAGAGCTGGTCGGCGCTGCAGGAGATGTTTTTATGAGCTGGCGCGGCAGGAGCGAGGCCCCCTCGCCGACGGGGGCGCAGCTCAAGATCTGCGCCGGGGTGGTGGAGGCGGCGCGGGAGGGGATCTGCCGCCGTCAGGTAGAGGCGGCGGAGGCGGCGCTGGTGGCGGCGTTTGACGACATGACCCTCCCCCAGCGCGAGGCGCTGGCGCGGGCGGTGCAGGCCAACCTCATCAACCGCAAGGAAAGCCCTGTGGACCTGCTCTGCTTCACCCACCGTCTGCCGATCGGGCGCAAGCGGTTTTACCAGGCGCGGCGGTTTTTCTGCCATGCGCTGCTGCAGGAGCTGGGGATGACGGCGGAGCGGCGTGGGGCGTGAGTGACGGGGGGTGTGGGGGTGTGGGAGAAAAAGATGGGGGAGTGTGGTCGGTTGACCACACTCCCCACCTCCATTATGGGGTGCGTAACCGCCCGGCCTGTCAAGGGCCGGGTCGTATTTTACAAAAATCCTTGCGGGGGACGGATTTT
>JAFQKL010000271.1 GCA_017396965.1 Clostridia bacterium | reverse complement strand
TGAGGACTTCTCGGCGGTGGTGCTGCGCTCCTTCAACCCCATCGGCGCCCACCCACGCGGCCAGATCGGCGAGGCCCCCAAGGGCGCGCCCGGCAACCTCTTCCCCCGTCTGCTCAAAGCGGCGGCAAAGGGGGAGAAGCTGACCGTCACCGGCGGCGACTTCGCCACCCCCGACGGCACCGGCCAGCGCGATTACCTCCATGTGCTGGACCTGGCCGACGGCCACCTCGCCGCCCTGGAGGCGCTGGAGCGCCGTCCCGCCGGGGTGCTGACCTGCAACCTCGGCGGCGGCAGAGGGGTGAGCGTCCTCGAGCTGCTGACCGCCTTCGAGCAGGCCACCGGCGTCCGCATCCCCTATGAGATCGCCGCCCGCCGCGAGGGCGACCTCGCCGCCAGCTGGGCCGAGATCGACCGCGCCGCAAAGGAGCTGGGCTGGAAGCCCACCCGCGACCTGGAAGAAGCCTGCCGCGACGGCTGGGCCTTCCAGCAGGAGAACCCCGACGGGTACCCGGCGGAGTAGCCGAAGCCCCACGCGTCTCGATCGTTTGAAATCCGAAAACCCGGGAGGACGTGCCCTTGAGGCGCGTCCTCTTTTTTGTGCGCCGCGGCGGAATGGGGGCGGGGACGGAGGGTGAAGTTGTTGACAGGTCAACAATTCTGTGGTATCATGGCACTTGTTGATCAGTCAACAAATTTCCGGCAGGAGGTGTTCCCCCGTGTTTTCCCGTTACGAACGCTTTACCGCCGCCGTCTTCTCCATCCTGCGCAGCATCCGCAAGATCGAGCGCGACGAGATGGAGCGGTACGGCCTCAACGGCGCCGTCGTGCAGTACCTGACCGCCATGGCCCGGCGGCCGCAGGGTGTGACCGCCGCCGAGCTGAGCGAGCTGTGTGACAAGGACAAGGCCGCCGTCTCCCGCGCGGTCGCGGAGCTGGCCCGGGAGGGGCTGGTCTGCCGCGCCGCGGAGGAGGGCAGGGCCTACCGCGCCCCAATCTGTCTCACCGAAAAGGGACGAGAGCTGGCCGAGCGGCTGATCGGGCGGGCGACGCTGGCGGTGGCGCTGGCGGGGGAGAGCATCAGCGCCGAGGAGCGCCAGGTGCTGTATCCCGCCCTCTCGCGCATCGCCGCCCGGCTGGAGCAGCTCGGCCGCGAGGGACTGCCGGAACAGGAATGGGAGGAGAGATCCGATGAACGAACATAAAAAGGAACACAGACCCGTGGCGGTGGTGGTGGACTCCACCTGCGACACCTCCGCGCCCCTGCGCCCCCGGCTGCGGACGGTGCCGCTGACCGTCAACTTCGACGGCGAGGAGTTTCTCGACGGCGTGACCATCACCACCCGCCAGTTCTACGAAAAGCTGATCGAGAGCGACGCCCTGCCCACCACCAGCCAGCCCTCGCCCGCGGCCTTCGCCGCCGTCTTCCGCGAGGAGATTGCCGCGGGGCGGGACGTGCTGGTGGTGACGGTGTCGTCGCAGCTGTCCGGCACCCACCAGAGCGCCGTTCTCGCCGCCGAAGAGTTTCCGGGGCGGGTGTTTGTGGTGGACTCCACCAACGCCGCCATCGGTGCGGGGGTGCTGGCCGAGCTGGCGCTGCGGCTGGTGGACGAGGGACTGGGCGCCGCCGGGATTGCGGCGCGGCTGGAGCGGGAGCGGGAGGACATCCGCCTCATCGCCCTGCTGGACACCCTCGAATATCTGCACAAGGGCGGCCGCCTCTCGCGCACGGCGGCGCTGGCCGGGGGGATGCTGTCCATCAAGCCGGTGGTGCATCTGAAGGACGGCGCCATCGAGCTGCTGGGCAAGGCGCGCGGCTCCAGGCGGGCCAACAACCTGCTGCTCAGGGAGATCGAGGCCGCCGGCGGCGTCGACTTCGACCGCCCGCTGCTGCTCGGCTACACCGGCCTGAGCGACCTGCTGCTGCAAAAATACATCGAGGACAGCGCCCCTCTCTGGCAGGATCACCGCGGCGCGCTGCCGGTGACCGGGATCGGCAGCGCCATCGGCACCCACGCAGGTCCCGGGGCGATTGCGGTGGCCTTCTTCCGCCGGGGGAGAGGGTGAGCGGGGGGAGGTGTGGATGGAGAGGGATGGGGGAGTGTGGTCGGTTGACCACACTCCCCACCTCCATTGTGGGGTGCTGACCGCCCGGCCTGTCAAGGGCCGGGTAGTATTTTACAAAAGCCCTTGCGGGGGACGGGCTTTTGTAAAATCTCCACCCTAAACCCTTGACAGGCCTGCCT
>JAFQKL010000270.1 GCA_017396965.1 Clostridia bacterium | reverse complement strand
CCGGCCCGGCGCCGGAGACGCTGCCCCCGGCAATCCCTGCCGTGCCGTCCGCAACACGCACGCCGCCGGAGACACTGCCCCCGACAGGCCCGGCGTCGCGGTGCTCCGCAAAGGCGCTGACCGCCGCAATCGACCCCGGCCCGCTGCGGGCGGTTGTGTCTTTGGACAAAGCCGCACCCCGGGCAGGCTCCGTTCCCCGGACGGGTTCTGTTCCCCGGACGGATTCTGTTCCCCGGACGGGCGCTGTTCCTCGGGCAGCCTCCGTTCCCTGGACAGGTTCCATTCCCCGGGCAACCTCCGTTCCCTGGGCAGGTTCTGTTCCCCGGACAGGCGCTGTTCCCCGGACAGGCGCTGTTCCTCGGGCCGCCTCTGTTCCCCGGACAGGCTCCATTCCCCGGGCAACCTCCGTTCCCCGGCCGGCCTCTGTCCCCCGGGCCGGCCCTCCGACCGGGAGGAAGCCCAGATGCAGCGCGTAGTCGCGGATCAGCTTGCGCGTCTCGGCGATCGACTGCGGCGTGCTGCCGAGGCCGGAGGCGGTGAGCGAGGTCGCGCCGGCGATGGTGAACAGCAGCGCGTAGCCCGCCAAATCTGCAGCGGCAGCGGCCTCCGCCGCCTCCGCAGACGTCCGGCGGCGAAGCGGGGCGCAGCCTGCGGCCTCCACGTCTCCACCGCCCCCGGCCGTCTCCACACAGACCGCAGCTCCCGCGTCCACCGCAGACGTCCGGCGGCGAAGCGGGGCGCAGCCTGCGGCCTCCACGTCTCCACCGCCCCCGGCCGTCTCCACACAGGCCACAGCTTCCGCGTCCTCCGCAGACACCGGGCGGCGAAGCGGGGCATGGCCCGCCGCCCCCGCCGTCTCACAGCAAATCCCAAACACCTCCGCCATTTCCCGCACCACCGCCTGATCCCGCCAGGCCTGCTCCTCGGCCTCGTCCGTGTCCCCCGGCGCGCCGGCGAAGCGGCGGAGGTCGAACCAGGCGGCGGTCTGCTGCGGCAGGACCGGCTCGCCGAACAGCAGCCGGGTGTGCAGCAGCGGGTCGGCGGCCAGGTCTTTGGCGATGGCCCGCATCAGGCGGCGGTACAGCTCCTCGTGGTTGGTCTGCAGCAGCAGCATCGCCAGCAGCTGCGGACGGTGGCCCTGATAGGGCTGGTCGGCGATGCCCTCATACATCCGCATGATGTTGAACACCCGCTTGATGGTGCGGGGGTTGGTGTCGCCAAAGCCGTGGATGACGGCGGCGAAGGCGGCGCTGTCCCCCTCCTCCTGCAGCAGACCGCGGAGGTACTGCTCGATGTTGTACTGATTGGTCGGCAGGTTGAAGGGGAGCTGGATGATCTTGTCGAAAAACCGCTCGGCGTAGGCGTCGCGGATTTCGTCGCCGTATTTTTCGCGAAGCCCCCGGCGGACGATCTCGTGGTCGAGCGCCAGCACGAAGACGCAGTGTTCGCACTCCATATAGTTCTTGAGGTCTTCAAGGAATTCCACCGCCTCCTCCGGGCCGAGGCGGTCGAGGTCGTCGATATAAAACACCAGCCGCGAGACGTGGCCCTCGGTGACCAGCTTCCTGATCTTGCGCTCCAGCTCCTGCTTCATGGCCACAATGGCGGCGAAGCCGGTGGCCTCCTTGCGGGCCTCCTCCCCGGCGCGGCTGCTGCGAAAGCCGCTGTCCAGCTCCTTGCGCAGACCGCCCAGCGGCGTCTGGTCGGCGAGGTGGTCGAAGGTGGCCTTCATGCCGCCGGCGATGACGGTGGCGAAGCGGCCGAGCAGGCCGTCGATCGGCTCAAACTTCACGCCGACGGTGGGGGCCACCTCGTCGATCCGCTCGATCAGCTGCAGCAGCAGGGGGATGAACAGCACGCCGCGGGCGGCGCGGGCGTACTGCCAGGTGTTGAAGTCAATGTGGATCAGGCGGGCGGGCGGGCCTTGCGACGCGGCGGTGTCGGTGCCGAGACGGCGGCGGATGATCTTCATGGCCGAGGTTTTGCCGCTGCCCCAGCCGCCCTGGATGGCGATGGTCATGGGGGTGGGACAGTGGCGGATGAAGCGGGCGAGGCCGTCGAAATACTTCTGCAGCCCCAGGGCGTCGCACTCGGCGGGGAGATCGTCGTAGCCGTGGGGGGTGGGGGTGTCCATCTTGCGTCAGATCCTTTGCGTGGCGGGTGGGTCTTTCTGTCATTTTACAGGGGATGGGGGAGAAAATCAAGGGGGTGGGGGACTGGTTTTGTCCGTCGGACCCCACCGCTCGCCGTCTGCCCCCTCCCCCGCTGCGGCGCGTTGTGCAGGCCGAAATTTGAAAAGTCATAGTTTCGTCGTCAAAATTCTGTTGAAAAGTCATGGAAAGAGCGGTATAATTCTATTGAAAAGTCATTCGGGGCGGAAAACACCCCAAACGGGAGGTACGGCGATGCTGTATCGAAAGATCGAACCCCTCATTGAAGAACACCTGCGCAGCGGCACACAGAAGATCCTCCTGATCGACGGGGCCAGACAGGTGGGCAAAACCACCATCATCCGCCACGTCGCGCAGCGGCTCTATCCCAATGTCATCGAGCTGAACATGATCGAGGACGCCCTCGGGCCGCGCCTGTTTGCCGCGGTGAAGACGGTGGAGGATTTCTACCTTCAGGTCAGCATGATCGCCGGCGGGCGGATGAAGGACCGGGAAACCACCCTCCTCTTCCTCGACGAGATCCAGGCCTACCCCCACCTGCTCACCCTGCTCAAATTTCTCGCGCAGGACAACCGCTTTGCCTATATCGCCAGCGGCTCGCTGCTCGGCGTCACCCTCTCGCAGACCGTCTCCATCCCCATGGGCAGCATCCGCAGGGTGCGGATGTTCCCGCTCGACTTTGAGGAGTTTCTCTATGCAAACGGGGTCGGCGATGCGGCCGTCTTGGCGATGCGGCAGAAGTTCGAGCGGCTGGAGCCGCTCGATGAGGGGGCGCACACCCGGATGATGGACCTCTTTCGCCGATACCTGCTGGTCGGCGGCCTGCCCGACGCGGTCAACAGCTATCTCGCGCACCACAACATCCAGCTCGTCCGCGAGATCCAGCAGGAGATCCGCGACTTCTACGCCGCCGACGCCTCCCGCTACGACGAGGAGAACCGCCTCAGGATCCGCCGCATCTACGAGCTGATTCCCTCCAATCTGGAGAACAGGAAAAAGCGGGTGGTGGTGAAACAGATCGAAAACAAGCGGGGAAAGACCTTTGCCGACTATCGCGACGAGTTCGACTACCTCATCAGCGCCGGCATCGCCCTTCCCGTTCAGGCCATCTCCACCCCGGTGTTTCCGCTGATTGAGTCCTCCGGCAAGAATCTGCTCAAGCTCTATCTCAACGACGTCGGCATCCTGACGGGAATTCTGTACGGCACCAACATCCGCGCAGTGCTGGACGACGAGGCCGGCATCAACCTCGGCTCGGTCTACGAGAGCGTGGTGGCCGGCGAGCTGATTGCCCATGGATACCGGCTGTTTTACTACGACAACCGCAGCAAGGGCGAGGTGGATTACCTCATTGATGACTATGCCAGCCTCTCCGCGGTGCCGATCGAGGTCAAGTCCGGGAAGGACTACCACGTCCACAGCGCCCTGAACCGCTTTGTGGAGAATGAGGACTACCACATTCAAAAAGCCTACGTCCTCTCCAAT
>JAFQKL010000269.1 GCA_017396965.1 Clostridia bacterium | reverse complement strand
CGCTCGACATGGCGCAAAAAGGCATGGCCGAGGCCAACCCCTTCGCTGGCCCCTTCGATGAGGCCGGGGATGTCGGCCATGACATAGGAGACCCCCTCATCCACCCGCACGACGCCGAGCTGGGGGGTGAGGGTGGTGAAGTGGTAGTTGGCCACCTTGGGGCGGGCGGCGGAGACCACCGAGAGAAGGGTGGATTTGCCGACGTTGGGGAAGCCGAGCAGGCCTACATCGGCGAGCAGCTTAAGCTCTAAGCGCACCTCCGCCTGCTGCCCCTTGGTACCCGCCTTGGCGAAGCGGGGGGTCTGGCGGGTGGAGGTGGCGAAGCGGGCGTTGCCGAAGCCGCCCTTGCCGCCCTTGGCGGCGACGTAGGGTTCTCCGTCCGACATATCGTGCAGCAGCAGGCCGCTCTCGTTGTCGTAGATCAGGGTGCCGCGGGGGACCTTGATGACGAGGTCCTCACCGCGCTTGCCGGTGCAGTTTTTGTTACGGCCGTTGTCGCCGTGGGAGGCGAGGTATTTCTTTTTGTAGCGGAAGTCGAGCAGGGTGGAGAGGTGGTCATCCACCAGGAAGACGACGTTGCCGCCGTCCCCCCCGTCTCCCCCGTCCGGCCCGCCGGCGGCGACGTATTTTTCCCGGTGGAAGGAGACGGCGCCGTTGCCGCCGTTGCCGGCGGCGATGAAGATTTTTGCGGTATCTACGAACATATCAGAACTCCTTTCCGGGGCCGTCGCCCCCATACAGAAAGCCTGCCGACGGCTGCCGGCAGGCCTTTTGCATTCTCGTTACTGAACGGTTTCGATGCAGACGCACTTGCGGTCCTTGCCGAGACGCTTGAAGCGCACAACACCGTCCGCCAGGGCGAACAGCGTGTCGTTGGAGCCGCGGCCCACGTTGACACCGGGGTGGATTCTGGTGCCGCGCTGGGTCACCAGCACGTTGCCGGCCTTGACGAACTGACCGTCCGCGCGCTTCGGGCCCAGTCTTTTACTGGCGGAATCGCGGCCGTTTTTAGTCGAGCCTACGCCTTTTTTATGTGCCATTTTGGGTTCACCTCCGAAAGTCTTGATGAAAAAGCTTGTGGTTTACGCCTGGATGGCGGTGATCTCTACCTTGGTATAGGGCTGTCTGTGGCCCTGCTTGCGGCGGTAGTTCTTCTTGGGCTTCATCTTGTAGACGATGACCTTCTTGCCCTTGCCCTGCTTGAGGACCTTGGCGGACACAGCCGCGCCCGCAACGAGGGGAGCGCCGACCTTGACACCGTCCTCGCCGCCGACGACCAGCACCTTGTCAAACTTGACCTCGGCGCCGTCCTCCGCCTCGAGCTTCTCAATGAAGAGAACATCACCCACCGCGACCTTATACTGCTTGCCGCCGGTCTCGATAATTGCGTACATCTTTCGTACACCTCGCTTTCTCTTGTTTGTCAGAGCCTCGCTGCGGACGGCAGGTTGTACACGACTGCAACAACCGTTTTGCGGCCGGACACACGCGGGCTAGGTTATTATAGCAGAGTCTGTCCTGATTGTCAAATGTTTTTTGCGAATGGCTGCGAAGTCAGCCTTGCTAACGGAGGAGGCTGTCCTTCTCGTCCACCTCGACACCGTAGAGCAGACTGCCGTTCTCATCGTAGATCGCCATCACCTCGCCGCCGCCCCAGTTCATGCGGAGGAAGTCGATGACGGCGTCGTTGGATCTTCCGTTTTCATCGACCGCAAAGCCGTCCGCGAAGCAACGGTGGCGGATGCCGGTGTCGTCGGTGACGTCGATGTAGAAGACTGCCGTTTCGCCGAACGGGATGTCGAGCTGCTTTGCCACGGGGAGGCCGAAGTTGACGTCGTTTCGGTAGAGGCCGTCTCCCAGGATGTTGGCGGGGTCGGTGCCGCCGGTCTCGCTTAGGTCAAAGGCGGTGCGGGAGCGCTCTTTGCCCTGGCACATCTCCACCAGCTCGACCTTCTCAATGCCGAAGGGGATGCCCTCGTCTCGGAAGATGTCGACATAGAACACCGTGTCCAGCTCGAGGACGAACTTCTCTTCTTCGCTCTCAATCCGGCCGGTCCAGCCGCCGGTGGAGGAGGCGAAGATCTGGGGCAGCTTTTCCTGGCGGGGGGAGAGGTTCCAGTCGAGCTGCTCGGTGCGCAGGGTGCCGTTGTCCATCAGTTCGAGGCGGTGGATGCGGCTGTCGGTAAAGAGGGGGATGGGCAGGGTGACGGTGTAGCCCTCTTCCTGCCGTGTCATCGGCAGGGCGGCGTCGTTGAGATGGAGGGTCACCTCGGTGACGCCGGGGGTGTGCTCCTTGGGCAGGGCGGTGACCGTGAGGGCGACGGTGCGGGCGGCGGTGTCCAGCTCGCCGTATTCAATCGAGAAGTCGCTGAGCAGGCTGGCCTGCTGCTCGAGGCGGTCGTTGACGCTCATCCGAAAGGAGGAGAACTCATTTCGGAGATTGGAATCTTGCTGGTCGAGTTCGTGGCGAAGGCTGCGCACCTGCTCGTGCAGGTCGGCGACATGGATCAGACTGAGCACCGCCATCAGGCAGGCGAACAGGGCGATCAGGGTGGGGAGGTGTTTTTTCATTTCAGGTTCCTTTCTTGTTGCGCGACAACAGCAGCAGGGCGGCGAGGGTGAGT
>JAFQKL010000268.1 GCA_017396965.1 Clostridia bacterium | reverse complement strand
TTATTACGGTAAATCATCTGACCGCCCCGCCCAAGCCTTCCCCCTCTGGGGGAAGGTGTCATCGCCTGTGGCGATGACGGATGAGGGGCTACACCCCCGTGCGCGTTTCTCCCACTCTCCCCTTTTCTCCCTCCTGCCTATTCTGGTGGGTTTACATAATTTTATTACGGTAAATCATCTGACCGCCCCGCCCAAGCCTTCCCCCTCTGGGGGAAGGTGGCCCGCAGGGCCGGATGAGGGACCACACCCCATTCCGCGCCATGCCCTCACCCCACAAACAATCCTTTCCCTCCCATTCTCGCGGGTTTACATAATTTAATTATGGTAAATCAATCGCCCCCACCAACTGTTACCTGTTACCTGCTCGCATGTTCAGCGGGTCGTCCCCCAGCTCCGCCGCCGGCAGCTCCCGCCGCGGCGCGATGGGCCGCGACATGCAGAAATACCGGCACTCGTCGGCGGCGTGGTCCTCCTGATGGGTGTCCAGATCCTCCACCTCGCTGCCGGAGAAGAGGAGGGCCGGCACGGTGCGCAAAAAGGCGCGGCAGGTACGGAACACGTACATCATCGGATACCCCTCGTCGTCAAACCCCAGCCGATAGTGCATCTGCATCCAGCCCGGGATGCGCCGGTTGTCGCCCTTGGTGAAATAGATGCGGTAGCGAAGCGCCGTCTCGTAGATGCTCTCGCCGCGGCTGGTGTCCCAGATGGCGGGGTCGGCCACGCCCTGAATGTCGCGGCCACGGAGCCACGGGTGGGTATCCTCAATTTCCCGAATTTTGGCAAACTGCCGCTCCGGCGTCCAGCGCACGCCCTCGTCGGGTGTGTCGGTGCAGCCGTACAGCTCCAGAATGCGGTAGATGACGCCGTCGTAGTCCACCGCCCACCACGCGCAGGAAAAGGGCTTGGCGTAGCCGAAGTCGTAGCTGCGGTAGACGCGCCACGAGCGGGGGATGTCAAAGGGCTCAATGACGTGGGTCCAGCGCCGGTCGGCGTAGTGCTCCGGCGCGTCGGTGAATTCGGGGAAGAACTGCCCCTCAAATACGTCCCACCTGCCCTCCAGCCACGCCGCGCGCAGCTTGTCCGGCAGAGCCTTCAGCTGCTCCAGATAGTCCGGCTGGGCCCGCAGCAGCGCCACGTTGTCCGTCACCCGAGCGGGGATGAAGGCGTAGTCCTCCCCCCGCTCCCCTGCCACGTACCGCCGGTCGATGAAGAGCCGCTTGATGTAGCCGTGTCCCGGCCCGCCGGGGTTGCAGGTGTAGTAGATGCGCTTGGGGAACTCGTTGACGCCGCGCAGACACGCGGCAAACTGCCGCAGCCACTCCTCGCGCAGCTGCGTGGCCTCGTCGATGAAGATCACGTCGTACTCCGCGCCCTGATAGCGGTCCAGATCGGCGTCGCAGGTGCAGTAGCCAAAATCCAGCACGCTGCCGTTTTGGAAGAGGAACTGCCTTGCGGTGGCCCGATATTCCGCCGCACCGTGGAGCTCTTGGCGCAAAAAGCGCAGATGGTTGTTCTCCAGCTCCTGATAGGTGCGCCGCAGAAGCAGCATCCGGATGCCCGGATACCGCAGGGCCAAAAGCCGCGCCTTCTGCCGCACCGCCCAGCTCTTGCCGCCGCCGCGTGCGCCGCCGAAGGCGATGTATTTTTTTCGACATTCCAGAAATTCGCGCTGCCTGTCGTTGGGCCGCGCCATGGTGATGACAGTTTCGCTCATCCAATCTCCTTCCTCTTTACCCCCCTTGCCTAAAGGGGGTGTCTGCGAAGCAGACGGGGGGATTTCCTTCCTCTCTGCCTTCCCCCCATCAAACCCGCAGGCCGCAGCGCTTGCCAATGTCCCGCCGCCCGAAAGGCTCCCCTTGTCAGGGGAGCTGGCGCAAAGCGCCTGAGGGGTAGTCCACCAACGCCAAAAATCCCCGCAGGACGCAGCGCTTGCCGACGTCCCGCCCGAAAGGCTCCCCTTGTCAGGGGAGCTGGCGCAAAGCGCCTGAGGGGTAGTCCACCAACGCCAAACATCCCCGCAGGCCGCAGCGCTTGCCAACGTCCCGCCCGAAAGGCTCCCCTT
>JAFQKL010000267.1 GCA_017396965.1 Clostridia bacterium | reverse complement strand
CGAGGGCTACGAGTTTCAGGTATCTCCTCCCCGCGTGCTGTACCAGACCATTGACGGCAAGCTCTGCGAGCCTATGGAGCGTCTGGTGGTGGACGTTCCTGCCGACGCGGTGGGCGCCGTCATCGAAAAGCTGGGCAGCCGCAAGGGCGATCTGGTGAAGATGGACCCCGTGGGCAGCCGCATGAAGATCGAGTTCCTCATCCCCTCCCGCGGCCTCTTCGGCTATCGCAACGAGTTCCTCACCGACACCAAGGGCGAGGGCATCATGGCCTCCGTCTTTGACTCCTACGCCCCCTACCGCGGCGAGCTGAACCGCCGCAGCACCGGCTCCCTCGTCTCCTTCGAGACCGGCGAGTCTGTGGCCTACGGCCTCTTCAACGCACAGGAGCGCGGCTCCCTGTTCATCGGCCCCGGCGTCAAGGTGTACGAGGGCATGGTGGTGGGCGTCTGCCCCAAGCAGGAGGACGTGGTGGTCAACGTCTGCCGCCGCAAGCAGCTGACCAACATGCGCGCCGCCGGCTCTGACGAGGCTCTGCGCCTTGTGCCGCCCCGCCGTCTGAGTCTGGAGCAGTGTCTGGAGTTCCTTGCCGATGACGAGCTGCTGGAGGTCACTCCCGAGAGCCTGCGCATCCGCAAGACCATCCTCAACCACGAGCGCCGCATGAAGGCCCTCCACGGCAAGAAGAAGTAAATGATCTCAAATCCCGTCTGCTCCGGCAGGCGGGATTTTTCCTTGTACTTTGGCGGCGCAAATGGTAGAATAGGCCCAGATAACGTTGAAAACGGCACCCTGTCCGAAAAACGCCGCATCCTGCCGGATGCAGATAAGTGAGGGAGAGAGTATGAAGATCCGCACCAAAAAGACCCAGCTGAAAGCCAGCCGTATTTTTACCGACCGGGAAGAGCCCCGCGCCGCCTTCTGGCAGCAGTACCAGCGCCTGCAGCAGGAGCTGGAGCAGGAGGAGGCCAACGTCCATGTGCTGACCTACTACGGCATCGGCGGCATCGGCAAGAGCAGCCTTTTGAAAAGGATCATGGAGGAGATGGAGGAGCGGCTGGAGGAGCCGGCCTGCGTCTATTTCGATTTCAACCTGCAGCAGGAGTGCCGCGCCGTGCTGGAGGCGCTGAAAAACAAGCTCACTGCCGAGCGGCGGTTTGCCTTCCCCCTCTATGAAGTGGGCGCCTATATCTACGCCAAGAAGATCGGCGAGAACCCCGATGCGCCCGAGGCCAAGCCGCTGCTGAAAAAGAGCCCTGCGCTGGAGCTGCTGCTGAACATCGCCGGTGAGATCCCCGTTGTGGGCTCGGCAACCAAAATTCTGGATCTGGCGGAACGGGGCGTGACCGTCTTTCGCAACTATCTGCAGGAGCACCGCAAGGAGCTGCGCCAGATCGAGTACATGGAGGCCGAGGAGCTGTACGCCTATCTGCCCATCCTCTTTGCCGAGGATATGACCCATGCGCTGGAGAAGGAGTCGGCGCCGCTGGTGATCCTGCTGGACACCTATGAGCGGCTGGTCAACGAGATGAGCGCCGCCGGCGAGCCCCTGAGCCGGGATCTCTGGCTGCGGGGTGAGGACGGTCTGGTGCAGAACATCCCCGGCGTGCTGTGGGTCATCGCGGGCCGCGAAAAACTGAAGTGGGAGCGGTTCGATGCCGAATGGAGCGAGGCGCTGGAGCAGCACCTGCTGGGCAGCCTTTCCTCGCAGGACAGCGTGCAGTTCCTGCAGGCTGCCGGTGTGGCGGATGCGGAGCTGCGGGAGGGGATCTATGCCCTGACCGCCGGTACGCCGGTGTATCTGGACCTGTGCGTGGACCAGTACCGCCGCCTGGTGGAGCGGGGCGTGGAGCCCCGGCTGGAGATGTTCGGCCGCGACACCTTTGAGCTGATCGAGCGCTTTGCCCGCTATATGGACGATGCGCAGAAGGACATCGTCTACGTCCTGTCCTGTCTGGGCCACTGGAACGACAGCGAGATCGCCGACATCGCCCAGCCGGTGGTGCCGGGCTTCAGCATCACCACATACGAAAAGGTCAAGGGCCTTTCCTTTATCACCCAGTCCGATGACGGCGACTATAACATCCACCAGACGGTGGGCGAGGTGCTGCTGGAGTCCTGTCCGCCCCTGCTGCGGCGGCAGGCCACAGAGACGGCTATGGCATACTTCAGCGATGTGCTTACGCGGACCGGCCTGATGGAGGCAGTGCATGCCGAGGCCTTGAGCTATTGTGT
>JAFQKL010000266.1 GCA_017396965.1 Clostridia bacterium | reverse complement strand
TACTCCGGCCGTTCGGTTATCGTCGTCGGCCCCGACTTAAAGCTCTATCAGTGCGGTCTGCCCAAGGAGATGGCTTTGGAGCTGTTCAAGCCCTTCGTCATGCGCCGCCTCGAGGAGCTGGGCCTCGCCCAGAACGTCAACGGCGCCAAGAAGCTGGTGCAGCGCGCCACCAACGAGGTGTGGGACGCCCTCGAAGAGGTCATCAAGGAGCATCCCGTCCTCTTAAACCGCGCCCCCACCCTGCACAGACTTGGCATCCAGGCTTTTGAGCCGGTGCTGGTCGAGGGCAGAGCGATCAAGCTGCACCCCCTCGTCTGCACCGCCTACAATGCCGACTTCGACGGCGACCAGATGGCGGTTCACGTCCCCCTCTCCGCCGAAGCCCAGGCCGAGGCCCGCTTCCTCATGCTCTCGGCCAACAACCTGCTGAAACCGCAGGACGGCAAGCCGGTCACCGTCCCCTCGCAGGACATGGTCCTCGGTGCCTACTACCTCACCTTGAAGCGCCCCGGCACCAAGGGCGAGGGCAAGGCCTTCTCCTCCAAGGACGAGGCCCTGCTCGCCTACGACGCGGGCGAGGTCTCGCTGCACGCCCCCATCAAGGTCCGCGTCCGCGGTGTCTGGAACGGCGAGGAGACCTCGCGGATTATCCCCTGCACCGTCGGCCAGATCATCTTCAACCAGCCGATCCCGCAGGATCTCGGCTTTGTGGACAGAAATGACCCCGACCACTGCTTCGATCTTGAGATCACCACCACCACCGGCAAGGGCGGCCTCGGCAAGATCATCGACAAGTGCATCCGAAAGCACGGCTTCGCCACCTCCGCCGAGGTGCTCGACCAGATCAAGTCCCTGGGCTTCAAATACTCCACCCGCGGCGCCACCACCATCTCGGTGGGCGACATGGTGGTGCCTGAGGCCAAGAAGGAGATCATCGCCGCCGCCGAGGAGCAGGTTGAGGCGATCACCAAGAAGTTCCGCCGCGGCCTCTTAAGTGAGCAGGAGCGGTACGACGCCGTCATCAAGACCTGGGAGAAGGCGACCGACGATGTCACCGAAGCCCTCTCCGCCAACCTGGACAGCTACAACCCCATCTATATGATGGCCGACTCGGGCGCCCGCGGCTCGATGAAGCAGATTCGTCAGCTCGCCGGTATGCGCGGCCTGATGGCCAACACCTCCGGCAAGACGATCGAGATCCCCATCCGCGCCAACTTCCGCGAGGGCCTCACCGTCCTCGAATACTTCGTCTCCTCCCGCGGCGCCAGAAAGGGCCTCGCCGACACCGCCCTGCGCACCGCCGACTCGGGCTACCTCACCCGCCGCCTCGTCGATGTCGCCCAGGAAGTGATCATCCATGAGCACGACTGCGGCACCACCGAGGGCCTCTGGGTCAGCGATATCAAGGACGGCAAATCGGTCATCGAGCCGCTCGAGGAGCGTCTGCTCGGCCGCTACCCGGTGGACGACATCTACCACCCCCTCACAGGCCGTCTGCTGGTGAGCAAGGATAAGCTGATGGACGCCGGCGACATCGCCGCCATCAAGGATGCCGGCATCGAATCGGTCCACATCCGCTCGGTGCTCAACTGCCACGCCCGCCGCGGCGTCTGCCAGAAGTGCTACGGCGCCAACCTCGCCAGCGGTGAGGACGTCAACCCCGGCGAGGCGGTCGGCATCGTCGCCGCCCAGTCGATCGGCGAGCCCGGCACCCAGCTGACCATGAGAACCTTCCACACCGGCGGTATCGCCACCGCCGAGGACATCACCCAGGGTCTTCCCCGCGTCGAGGAGCTGTTTGAGGCGAGAAAGCCCAAGTTCCAGGCGACCATCTCCGAGATCTCGGGCACCGTCCACCTGGAAGACAGCGGCAGACTGCGCAAGATCATCGTCAGCGACGATGAGTCGGGCGACCGCAGAGAATATCAGATCAGCTATTCGTCCAAAATAAGGGTGACCCAGGGGGCCCACGTCGAGCAGGGCCAGCAGCTGACCGAGGGTTCGGTCAACCCCGGCGAGCTGATGCGCATCTCCGGCGTGCATGAGACGCAGAACTACCTCATCCGCGAGGTGCAGAAGGTCTATCGCCTGCAGGGCGTCGGTATCAGCGACAAGCACATCGAGGTCATCGTCCGCCAGATGCTGAGAAAGCTGCGGGTGGTCGAGAGCGGTTCCACCGACCTGCTGGTCGGCTCCCTCATCGACCGCAGCGAGTACGAGGCCGCCCGCGCCGCCGTGCAGCAGCGGATCAACGACGGCGAGATGGGCCTGCTGCTGCCGGTGGTCGAGCCGGTGCTGCAGGGCATCACCAAGGCGTCGCTGGGGACGGAGTCCTTCCTCTCCGCCGCCTCCTTCCAGGAGACCACAAGGGTGCTCACCGAAGCCGCCATCAAGGGCAAGGTGGACCCGCTGCTCGGCCTCAAGGAAAATGTCATCATCGGCAAGCTGATCCCCGCCGGCACGGGCATGACGGTGTATCAGAACACCGAGATCCACGTCGTGGAGGACGCACCGCCCGCCGCGGCCGCCGAAGAGACGGTGGAACAACAAAATGATGCCGAGCCTCTTGACAACGAGGACATCGCCGGACTATAATATACAGGTATGGGCACCGGTCGGCGCTTCGGCGCCGACCGGGTGTCCCTCGCCTTTTTGCCGGGAGGAGGAACACCGTGTCAGCTTCCGTTCCTGAGAGATGGATGGCGGCTCCAAAGCAGGTGGGAGCCAGGCAGGCAGCCAGAGCCCTGGCCGCCGGAAAGGCCGCCGCCCTGCTGGTGGCGGAGGATGCCAGCCCCGCCCTCACCGCGCCGCTGGTGGCAAAAGCCGAGGCCGGCGGCCTGCCCGTCTTCCGGGTGGAGACGATGGAGGAGCTGGGCCGCTTCTGCCGCATCCATGTCGGCGCCGCCGTGGCGGCGGTGCTGCAGGAGGATTGAGACATGGGTCGGGCGGCGGAAACTACCCCCCCCGTCTCCCTGTGGCGGACAAACTCCGGACGATCCGTCCCACCCCCCCGCATTCCCCATTGGAAGGGGCAGAGAGTTCCCTGCCTCTTCCAATGGGAAGTGCATTTGCGTCCCAGATTCACTTTTGGAAGAAAGGAGTGCAACAATGACCTTTAATCAGCTCGTCAAGCAGGGCAGACAGACCTCCGTCAAGAAGTCCACTGCGCCGGCGCTGCAGAAGGGCTTCAACACCCTCAAGAAGCAGGCCACCGATCAGTCGGCTCCCCAGAAGAGAGGCGTCTGCACCTCCGTCAAGACCATGACCCCCAAGAAGCCCAACTCCGCGCTGCGTAAGATCGCGAGAGTCCGTCTCTCCAACGGCACCGAAGTTTCGGCCTACATCCCGGGCGTCGGTCACAACCTGCAGGAGCATAATGTGGTGCTGATCCGCGGCGGCAGAGTCAAGGACCTCCCCGGCGTTCGTTACCACATCATCCGCGGCACGCTGGACACGCAGGGCGTGGCCAACCGCCGTCAGGCCCGCTCCAAGTACGGCGCCAAGCGTCCCAAGAGCAAGTAAGACGTTTTTCGCCCATCCCAGCATCAGCTTTGCCTTAAAAAAGGCTTTCCTATAGATTGAAGCGGCGAAACAGGCGGCGCAAAACCCGCGGCGACCCGGCTTCGCCCCGCATCTGGGGAACCTTTTTGGAGAGCACAGCGGAAGATTTATTGCTTCCGAGTACCGATGATATCAAATTTATGAAGGAGGGAAGATGGATGCCCAGAAGAGGTTCTGTTCCCGTGAGAGACGTGCTGCCCGATCCGCTGTACGGCAGCCAGATGGTCACACGCCTCATCAACAACATCATGTACGATGGCAAAAAGGGTGTCGCTCAGAAGATTGTTTACGACGCCTTTGACATCATCAAGGAGAAGACCGGTAAGGACCCCCTCGAGGTCTTTGAGAACGCGCTTGAGAACATCATGCCCGTGCTCGAGGTCAAGGCCCGCCGTGTCGGTGGTGCCACTTATCAGGTGCCCATGGAGGTGCGTCCCGAGCGTCGCCGCACCCTGGGGCTTCGCTGGCTGACCACGTTTGCCCGTGCCCGCGGCGAGCGCACCATGGCGCAGCGTCTGGCCGGTGAGCTGATGGATGCCGTCAACAACGCCGGCGGCGCCGTCAAGAGAAGAGACGACACCCACAGAATGGCTGAGTCCAACAAGGCTTTCGCCCACTACAGATACTAAGCAGCCCGGCCGCCCTTTCCGGAGGGGGCGCCTTGGTTGCGCCCCGCATCCGCTGCGTTTTTTCTTTACTAACCAGGCGGCCTCACGCTTATGCGTAGCCTTGCCGGAATCATTTTCAGGAGGACAATATGCCCAGAGAGTACCCGCTTGAGCTGACCAGAAATATCGGCATCATGGCCCATATCGACGCCGGAAAGACCACCACCACCGAGCGCATCCTGTTCTACACGGGTGTCAACTACAAGCTCGGCGAAACCCATGAGGGCGCCGCCACCATGGACTGGATGGAGCAGGAGCAGGAGCGCGGCATCACCATCACTTCGGCTGCCACCACCTGCTACTGGAAGGGCAACCGCGTCAATATCATTGACACCCCCGGACACGTCGACTTCACCGTGGAGGTGGAGCGGTCCCTGCGCGTGCTGGATGGTTCGGTCACCGTCTTCTGCGCCAAGGGCGGTGTGGAGCCGCAGTCGGAAACCGTCTGGCGTCAGGCCGACAAGTATCAGGTCCCCCGCATGGCTTATGTCAACAAGATGGACATCATGGGCGCCGACTTCTATCGCGTGGTCGACATGATGCGTGAGCGCCTCAAGTGCAACGCCGTGCCCATCCAGCTGCCCATCGGCGTGGAGGACACCTTTAAGGGCCTGATCGACTTAGTGGAGATGAAGGCCTATGTCTACTACGACGACGTCGGCAAGGACGTCCGCGTGGAAGAGATTCCCGAGGAGATGCTCGAGCAGGCACAGGAATACCGTCAGGCCATTCTCGAGGCGGTGGCCGAAGTGGACGACACGCTGATGGAGAAATTCCTGATGGAGGAGGAGATCTCGATCCCCGAGATCAAGGCCGCCATCCGTGCCGCCACCATCGCCAACCAGATGGTCCCGGTCGTCTGCGGCACCTCTTACCGCAACAAGGGCGTTCAGAAGCTGCTGGACGCTGTCATCGACTATATGCCCTCCCCGGTGGACATCCCCGCCATCAAGGGCATCAACCCCAAGAACGACGAGCCCACCGAGCGCAAGGCCTCGGATGACGAGCCCTTCTCGGCGCTGGCCTTCAAGATCATGACCGACCCCTTTGTCGGCAAGCTGTGCTTCTTCCGTGTCTACTCGGGCACCGCGAAGAAGGGCGCCTCTGTCTTCAACTCGGTCAAAAACGATCGTGAGCGCCTCGGCCGCGTTCTGCTGATGCACGCCAACCACCGCCAGGATCTCGAAGAGGTCTACAGTGGTGACATCGCCGCCGCCGTGGGCTTAAAGAACACCACCACCGGCGACACGCTGTGCGATGAGCGCCACCCGGTCATTCTCGAGTCGATGGAGTTCCCGGAGCCTGTCATCCGCGTCGCCATCGAGCCGAAGACCAAGGCCGGTCAGGAAAAGATGGGCATCGCCCTCGCCAAGCTGGCCGAGGAGGATCCCACCTTCCGCACCTACACCGACGAGGAGACGGGTCAGACCATCATCGCCGGTATGGGTGAGCTGCACCTTGAGATCATTGTGGACAGACTGCTGCGTGAGTTCAAGGTGGAGGCCAATGTCGGCAAGCCGCAGGTCGCCTATAAGGAGACCATCCGCAAGAACGCCGATGTTGACCACCGCTACGCCCGCCAGTCCGGCGGTAAGGGCCAGTACGGCCATGTCAAGATCCGCATCTCCCCCAACGAGCCCGGCGCCGGCTATGTCTTTGAGAACAAGATCGTCGGCGGCGCGATTCCGAGGGAGTATATTCCCGCGGTCGATCAGGGCATTCAGGGCGCCATGCAGTCCGGTGTCTTAGCCGGCTACCAGGTGGTGGACGTCAAGGTCGAGCTGTACGACGGCTCGTACCATGAGGTCGACTCCTCTGAAATGGCCTTTAAGATCGCCGCTTCCATGGCCTTCAAGGAGGCCATGCGCAAGGCAGACCCCGTTTTGACCGAGCCGATCATGAAGGTGGTCGTCAACGTCCCCGAGGACTATATGGGCGACGTCATCGGCGACCTCAACTCCCGCCGCGGCGCCATCCAGAGCATGGAGGCGCGCACCGGCGCCCAGGAGATCACGGCCGGCGTGCCGCTCTCTGAGATGTTTGGCTACGCCACCGACCTGCGCTCCAAGACGCAGGGCCGCGGTGTCTACAGCATGGAGCCCAGCCACTACACGGAGGTTCCGAAGTCTGTCAGCGAGGGCATTATCGGCAGCCGCAGCAAGGGTTAAACGGCTTTTCTCTGCGTCACAGCAGCAAGGCGCCCCCAAAACTGCCCCTGTCCGGCCAAAATTTGCGGGAATTTGCCCAAAGAGCTTGCATTTTCTGTGAAAACAGGGTATAGTTACGGTATATGGACTTTCAGGTAATATTTCACTTCACAACAATCGTGCTTTAAGGAGGACATTTCAAATGGCGAAGGCAAAATTTGAAAGAACCAAGCCCCATGTAAACATCGGCACCATCGGTCACGTTGACC
>JAFQKL010000265.1 GCA_017396965.1 Clostridia bacterium | reverse complement strand
GCATGGAGGCAAACTGCTGCCCGACGCGGCCGTCGGGGTAGACCTCGTAGCGGATTTCGTCGTAGGGACTGTCCGGCTGTGTCGGGTCGGGGTCGGTGACGGGGTCAGTGATGGGGCTGTCGGTCTGCTCGCCGGAGGTCTGCTTGTCGGAGGTCTGTTCCCCGGCGGCCTGTCCGTTGTTGACGATGGGATCCCCCGCCCCATCCGAGGCGGCTTCCCCGCCGTCCTGACTGCTGCAGGCGACGAGGGAGAGGGTGAGGGTTAAGAGAAGAAGGAAGGTGGTAAATTGTTTCATGGGAGACTCCTTTCTTTATGGTTCCTGTTTTGAGTTCTGCTCTGGGAAACAGAGTTTGAAATGCATCGCGATGGATGCGGCGCCGCACCCCTGTGACGAAAGAGGGAAGCCGCCGTCTGCCGGGAGGGAAGGGGGAAGGCTCGTGGGCGGACAGGGGGCGGGTGGGAGGTCTACCGCTAGTCCTCCATCCTCCTCAGCCTCATCTCCTGCCACTCCTGCTTGGAAATCCGAATCTGCCGCGGCTTGCTCCCCTCCAGCGGGCCGAGGATGCCGCGTTCTTCCATCTCGTCCACCAGACGCGCCGCTCTGGCGTAGCCGAGCTTTAAGCGGCGCTGGAGGAAGGAGGTGGAGGCGTTGCCTGCCTCCATGACGGCGTCGATGGCGGCGAGGAGCATCTCGTCCTCGTCGTCGTCGCCGCCGTGGCTGCTGCTGCCGGAGGCGGCTTTCTCGCTCTCGCGGTCGATCTGCTCCATCACCAGCTCGTCGTACTCGTGGCCGATGTTCTGGCTCTTGATGTCGGCCACAATCGCCTCCACCTCGCGGTCGGTGACAAAGCAGCCCTGCAGGCGCAGGGGTTTGATTGCGCCCAAGGGGTAGTAGAGCATATCGCCCTTGCCGATCAGCTTTTCGGCGCCGGCGGAGTCTAAAATCGTGCGCGAGTCGATCTGGCTGGAGACGGCGAAGGCGATGCGGCTGGGGACGTTGGCCTTGATGGTGCCGGTGATGACGTTGACGGTGGGGCGCTGGGTGGCGATGACCAGGTGCATGCCCGCCGCTCTTGCCATCTGGGCGAGGCGCATGATCGAGTCCTCCACCTCGCCGGGGGCGGTCATCATCAGGTCGGCCAGCTCATCGATGACGATGACCACGCGGGGGAGGGGGGTCACCTCATCGTCGCCGACGGCGAGGGCATTGTAGCCCGAGATGTCCTTGACGCCGCGGACGGCGAACATCTGGTACCGCTTTTGCATCTCCCCCACTGCCCAGGCGAGGGCGCCCGACGCCTTTTTGGGGTCGGTGACAACCGGGATCATCAGGTGGGGGATGCCGTTGTAGCCCGAAAGTTCCACCACCTTGGGGTCGATCAGGATCAGCCGCAGCTCCTCAGGCTTGGCCTTGTAGAGCAGGGAGATCAGCATCGAGTTGATGCAGACCGATTTACCGGAGCCGGTGGAGCCGGCGATCAGCATATGGGGCATGCGGGCGATGTCGCCGACGACGGGCATTCCGCCGATGTCGCGCCCGAGGCAGAAGGTGAGGGGGCTTTGCGCCTTGCGGAACTGCTCCGATTCGAGGATCGAGCGTAAGTAGACGGTGGACACCGTTTTGTTCGGCACCTCGATGCCGATGGCCGCCTTGCCGGGGATGGGGGCCTCGATGCGCACGCCGGTGGCGGCGAGGGAGAGGGCGATGTCGTCCGAGAGATTGGTGATCTTGCTGATCTTGACGCCCGCCGCCGGGGACAGCTCGTAGCGGGTGACGGCGGGGCCGCGGGAGGCGCCGAGCATGGTGGCCTGGACGCCGAAGTTGTGCAGCGTCTCGATGATCTTGTTGGAGGAGGCGATCACCTCGTCGCGCCCCTCAAAGCTGGTGGAGGGAGGCTCTCTGGTGAGCAGGGAGAGCGGGGGGACCTGGTAGACGCCGACGGGGCGGTTGTCCTGCGCGGCGGGGTCGCTTTGCACGTCTAAGGAGACGGCGGGGGCGTCCTCATGGTGCAGCGCATCCAGCTCCAGCGAGGGCGGGGCCAGCACCGGCACGTCCTCCACCCGGGGGGCGGCGGGACGGTCGGCAAAGGGCACCGCAGGCAGTGCCGCGGGGGTGGACTCCCCGCCGCCAAAGGGGACGGCGGGCAGCGCCGGGCCGTCCGCCTCCTCCGCCGCCGCAAAGGGGACGGCGGGCAGCGGCGGGACGAGCTCCTCTCCCATCGGTGCGCCGGCGGCAGACGGCTGCTCTGCGGCGGCCGTCGCGGCTGCATCGGCAACCGT
>JAFQKL010000264.1 GCA_017396965.1 Clostridia bacterium | reverse complement strand
GGCGGCAGCGGTCGGGCGTTTTTGCTGTGCAACGGATTCGAGGTGGGGCCGATGAAGGACATGGGGACACCTCCTGTCAAAAAATCATCCGCGTCGAGGGCCTCTTTCTTTTTATGTCGGCATCCTTCGGAAAAAGTTCCCTCTTCTCCCCGCTCCCCGCTTGCAGCGCACGGGGCCATATCCTTGGATTTTCTCGTATTTTTCTGATTCTTCCGAAGATCGAGCTTCCGCTTCCCCCGTCCACCTGAAAAAGAAAACCCTCCCGCCAAAACCTAAAAATGTTGCAAACTCCCCCTCCCCCGCCCTCTTTGCCGGGCGCCCTCTGGTATTTTCGCTTCCTTTTTGTTATAATCAGACCAGAGGACAATCTTCCCGCAAAAGGGAACTTTTTTCGTCTTTTTTCGTCCATAGAAGTGGAGGGACCCCCCCCGTCTCCATGTGGATTACCGGCGCACTGCGCCGATCTCAAACCGATCGTATGTAAGGAGGAAACCAAATGGAACACAATGGCATCCATCCCGTTCCCCTGGACCCTGTGCCCCCGCCGGAGGAGGCTCCTGTCTGGCAGGAGGTCTCCCGCGAGGAGGAGACGCCGTTTGCCGCCGCGCAGCCGGTGGACTGGCCTACCGAGGAGCAGCCCAAATCACCGCCGCCCAAAAAGAGCGGCAAGGGCAAGAAGGGGCTGGCGCTGGTGCTGGCCGCGCTGCTGGTGGTGGGCGGCGGGCTGTTTGTCGCCTCCCGTCGCCCGGGTGGCGAGGTGGAGAGCGAGGTGCCGGCGATTGATCTCTTTGCCGTCACCCTGACCGCCACCGCCGAGAGCCTGGCGGGGCTGGAGCCGGACAGCGCCTTTGCCATCACCACCCCCGAGCCGCTCACCGTCACCCAGCTGGATTCGCTGCTGGCCATCGAGCCGCAGGTGGAGTATCAGCTGACCGACGAGGGCGACGGAATGCACTTTGCCCTCACCCCCACCCAGCCGCTGGCGGAGGGAACCCTCTTTCGTCTGACGCTGGCGCAGGGCGAGAGCAGCCGCTCCTTCGCCTTTCAGAGCAAGACCGCCTTTTCGGTTGCAAACGCCATGCCGATCGGCACCTATGTGCCGGTGGACAGCGGCATTGAGCTGCATTTTTCCGGCGGCGCCCCTTCAATCGAGGCGCTGACCGCCGCCTTCTCCATCGAGCCGCGGCTGGACGGTCACTTTGAGCGGATTCACACCGGCTACGTCTACCGCCACGAGGGACTTCAGCCGGACACCTTTTACACCCTCACCTTAAAAGACAGCCTGACCAGCGAGGGCGGCCGCCCGCTCGGCGAGTCCTTCCGCTGGAGCTTTCGCACCGAGGCCCAGCGGCGCTGGTACTTCTGGCGCGGGGAGAGTCAGGTGACCAACCTGCGCCCCGATCAGATGCCGGTGCTGTCCTGCTACAGCGAGGACGGGCTGACCTCTTACACTTACGAGATTTCGGTGTACCGGCTGGATCAGTCGGGCTTTCTCGAGGGGCTTCGCACGCTCCATACTTACGAGCAGCAGCTGGGCAGCCTCGGCAGGTGCCGTCTGCCGGTGAACGGAACGAAGCTCTATTCCCTGGAAGGACGGCTGCAGAAGGGGCAAAACGACACCCTCAATCTGGTGCTGCCCGAGTCGATGGCCGCCGGGTATTATCTGGTGGACGCCGTCTGCCGGCAGGATGAGAGCTTTTCGATGAGCCAGCTCTTTCAGGTGAGCGACACCGTCGCCGCGGTGGTGGCCGCCGAGGGGGAGCTGGTGCTCTGGGCCAACAGCGCCGCCACCGGCGAGCCGCTGGCCGGGGTGCCGATCATCATGGACGGCTATTCCCGCGCCGCCACCGATGACCACGGCCTCGCCCGCATCGACACCGCCGATCTCGACCCCGCGCAGTTCTCCTACCTGGCGCTGGAGACCGGCAGTCTGCCCTTTATGATGACAAATCCCGCCCTTCCCGCCGATGAGGCGCTCTCGGCCGAGCGCCGCTTCCACAGCGTTCTCTGGTCTGACCGCACGGCCTATCTGCCGGGCGAGGAGGTGCGCTTCTTCGCCGCCCTGCAGCCGAGAATCGGCGCGGTGTCGCCAAAGGAGATGCAGGTCAGCCTGCGCCGCTGGGGCGTCGGCCCCGACGGGTGGGACTGGCAGACGCTTTCCTCCCTGACCCTCACCCCCGGCACCTACGGCGCGGCGGCAGGTGCGCTGCCGCTGGACGGGCTGACCTCGGGGGACTATCTGCTCACCCTCTCCGCGGAGGGCGAGGAGCTGACCTCGCGGTCCATCTGGGTCTTTGACTACGACAAGCCGACCTATGTGTTTGACCTTACCACCGACAAGGCGGTGTACGACCTGTCGGAGCCGATCGCCTTCACCGCCGCCGCTTCGTTTTACGACGGCACCCCCGCGAACGGCCTGCGTCTGGCCCTGAGCTACAACGACGGGCAGTACAACAGCATCCGCGACACCCTCACCCTCGACGAACAGGGGCAGTACACCGAGCAGATCACCCTGCCCGATAATGTCACCGACTGGGATCCCTTCCATGTAAGCTTCTCCCTTTCCACCGCGCAGGCGGAGGATGCCGAGTCCTGGGGCCATACCGAGGCGGTGGTGTTGCCGCGTGACACGATGGTCGCCTTCTTCCCCGCCGAGGACAGCTGGTCCACCACCCTCAATTTCTTTGAGATCGACCGCGAAGCCCTGGAGCGGGGCGAGGCTCTTGCATGGTATGGCGACGAACACCTCAGAGGCGATGCCGTCACCCCGCAGGAGGTGGTCTGCGAGGTGGTGATGAAGACCTGGCACAAGACGCTGGTGTCGGTCGAGTATGATTATGTCAATAAGAAGAACATCGAGAACTACCGCTACAGCCTCTCCGAGCGTCTGCTGGACAGCCTCACCCTGCTGCCGGAAAACGGCGCGGCGCGGGTGGATCTCACCCCTTACGCGCTGGATGAGGACAGCTACTTTGAGCTGCGCATCTCCTATCTCGACGGCAGGAGCCGTCTGACCACCGATGTCACCACCCTTGACCCCGAGCGCAACAGGGGGCGCAGCAGCGATCCCTATTACTTCCTCTCCCCCGAGGACGATCAGTTCACCTTTGAGGTGGGCGATGTCAAGCGGTTCAAGCTGCTGGACGGCGGGGAGGAGACGGATGCCGAGGGGCAGTTGCTGCTGGTTTCGGTCTGCGGCGGCGTGACGGATGCGCGGGTGGTGGATGCCCATGATGTTTCGCTCTCCCTTGATCGCGATGACCGCCCCGGCGTCCACCTCTGTGCCGCCTTCTTTGACGGGCAGAGGATGCACCTCCTCGAGCGTTCCTTCCTCGCCTACCGGCCGGATGCCGAGGGGCTGACCGTTTCGGTGCAGCCGGACAAGGACTCCTATGCGCCGGGGGACACGGTCAACCTGACCATCGACGTCACCGACCGCGGCGGTGCTGCTGCGGCGGCGCAGGTGCTGGTGGCGGTGGTGGACGAGGCGGCGCTGGCGGTGATGGACAACGACATCAACCTCCTCGCCACCCTGCACCGCTCGGTACACGATGACGAGATCCGCTTTTACACCTCCACCCCCTCGCGGGACGCCATGGGCGGCGAGGGCGGCAACGGCGGCGGCGGGGACGGCTTGCTGCGCAAGGACTTTGCCGACAATCCCGCCTTCCTGCTGCTGGAAACCGACCGCCACGGCCGCGCTTCGGCGAGCTTTTCCCTCTCCGACCAGGTGACCTCCTGGCGGGTGACCACCCTCGCTGTCGGCGAAAAGGCGGCGGCGGGGCAGGATGTGCAGAATCTTTCGGCGACGCTGCCCTTCTTTGTGCAGCCGCTGGTAGGCGAAACCTGTCTGGTGGGCGACGATGTGGTCGTCTCGCTGCGCGGCTTCGGCAGCAAGCTGGAGTCGGGCGAGAGTGTGGCCTTTGCCGCCGAGCTGATCCGTGAGGGGGAGACAGGCGGCATGAGCCTGACCGGGTCGGGCAAGGCCGGGGAGTATGTCAACCTCTCCTTCGGCAAGCAGGCGGCGGGGCGGTATCGCCTGGCTGTCTCCGGCAAGAGCCGCAACTTCAGCGACGCACTGGAGCTGGAGCTGACGGTGGTGGAGCATCGGCTCACCCTGCCGGTCAGCGAACGCCTGACCTTTGCGGAGCTGCGCGAGTTCACCCCCGCCTCCTTCCCGCTGACGCTCCGTTTCTTTGACCCCGCCGCCTCGGAATACGCCTCTGCCCTGCTGCGGCTTGCCTCCCTCTCGGGGGCGCGCACCGAGCAGCGCATCGCCGGGGCCGCCGCCCGCACCCTGCTGGGCGGGGAGGCGGAGGTGCCGGATCTTAGCGACGTGCTGACCGAGGGGCTCTCTCCCCTGCCCACCATGGACCGCGACCTGCTGCTGACGGCCAAGGCCGCCCTGACCGCGCCGCAGCTGCTGCCCGCCACCACGGCCGACTATCTGTTCGACCGGCTGGACGGGGCATCGGGGGCCTCTGCCGACGAGGCGGTTGCCTGCTATCTCGGCCTTGCGGCGCTGGGACAGCCGGTGCTGAATGACATCCGCTCCCTGCTGCTCTGGCAGCCCGCCGAGGGCGGGGAGGCCGATCCTCTGACCCTGCGTCAGCGGATGATTCTCATCGCGGCGCTGGCTGCCATCGGCGATCAGGACGGGGCACGGGCGCTGTATCAAAGCGAAATTCTCCCGCTGATGACACTGGACGGGGAACAGCTGAACTTCGGTTACGAGCGCGAGAGCCTTGCCGCCGACGTCGAACAGACGGCGCTGGCGCTGCTGACCGCCGCCGTTGTCGCCCCGGAGGACGCCGACCGAATGGTCGCCTGGCTGCTGGCGAATCCCGACCCGCACTGTGAGATCTCGCTGGAGCTGCTTCATTATGTCAACTGCTGTCAGCCGGTGCTGGAGGCGCCGGTGACCTTCGGTGTGCAGCTGGAGGGCGAGACGGTGGAGCTGTCCACCGGCCGTTTTGGCACCACGGCGCTGACCTTAAGCAAGGCGCAGTGGGAGAGCCTTCAGCTGCCGGAGGAGGATCCGGGGCTGACGGTGGCGGCGCTGCACGTCGCCCCGGCGGAGCGCCTCGGTGCTGCGTCGGCGGAGGCGAAGGCGATCACCCGCACCATCCGGCCGGTCCGCGGCGGCAGCATCCGTCAGTCGGAGCTGCTGGAGGTGCAGCTGGAGCTGGGCGACCTTGACGGACTGCCGCTCGGCAGCTATCGGCTGGTTGACACGCTGCCGTCGGGCACCCGTTTTGTCTCCCGCAGCGAAATATACCTGGATTCCACCGATCAGAGCCGCTGGTTCCCGCTGTGGCAGGAGGGGCAGGAGATCTCCTTCGGCCTCAACCTCACCGAGGACGGCAGAGAGACGGTGGGCTCGGCGGTGACCTACTATGTCCGCGCGGTGCTGCCGGGCGAGTTCGCCCTGGAGGCGCCGGTGCTGCTGCATGAGAGCGGCGCGGTCTGCGGGCTGGGCGAGGCGGAAACGCTGACCATCCGGCCCTGATCGGGCAGGCTTCTGACGGGGAAACCGAAGCCGTTTCTCCTGAATCTACATAATCTACACAGAGAAAACCGGCGTGTCGCAGGGATGCTCCCTGGCGGCACGCCGGTTCTTTTGTGGTCTTCGCCTGTCTTGTGGGCGAAAACGGGGTTACAGGTCTTCGCCCCGCAGTCGCTCCGGCTCACTGCGGCCCTTGCGGGCGCGGGGGTGAAGGAGGGCCCGGCGGTCTTTCGGCGGCAGGAGCATCGCCAGCAGCAGGGCAGAGACAGCGAAGCAGCCGCCGACGGCGGGGGCGTGGTGGATGAAGGTGAGCGCCGCGGCGCCGAGGAGGCTGGCAATCATGGCAAACAGCAGCAGCAGGCGGGGAAGTTTTTTCAGCACCGTCTTCCCTCCCCTCAGCCGTCGAGGTCGTGGGCGCTCATTTTGTCGAGCTGGCGACGGCGGCGGTGTTTCTCGCGGCAGCCGGAGTAGATGGCGAGGAGGATGGCGGTGGGGGCATTGGCGATCAGCCAGATGAGGAGGATCTTCATCAGGTCGACAAATGTCGCCTCGCGGCCAAAGGTCGAGTAGTTCAGCGGATAGAGCAGGCTGTATAAAAAGCTCAGAAACGGCAGCAGCAGCCCCGGCCAGCGGCTTTCGCGGCGGGAGAGGAACATCTGCAGCCAGACGATCAGCGCAATCAGCAACACCAGCATCAGCAGATTGTGGGCAATTCTCATGAGAGGCTCTCCTCCTTCTTCGTCTTTTTGTATGCCTGGATCAACAGCCGAGCCGTCTCGAGGTCGAGGCGCTCGTCGATGGCCAGTTCTTTGATGAGGGCGATGTAGGGGTCGCCCTCGGCGCTCTCGCTCAGCTGGATTTTCTGGATCAGACGGTCCAGCCGCAGGCGGACGGTGGGGTAGCTGACCCCGTACTGCCGCGCCATCTCCTTTAAAGAGCCGGAGGCCAGCAGGAAGCGTTTGATGAAGGCCAGATCCTCCTCCTCCAGTCCAGAAATCCATTCGGGGATGATTTGCAGCGCCACTTTGACCGCCTCCTTTCACTTTGTTATTCTATCATTGAATATTATTAAAGTCAAGATTGATTTTCAACATGGATTTTGTTTCAAGGGGCACAAAAAGGGAGGACGCTGCCGGCGGCAGTGTCCTCCCGGGGTTGACTTGGTTGAATCCGACCGCGCCGGCTCATTCCGCCAGCAGCGGGGCCAGCATCTGTGCCAGCTGACTGCGGTCAACAGGGCCGGCCAGCTCGGTGGTGTAGGTCATCTCCTCGCCCCGAGACTGCTGCCAGCGGCCGATCATCAGGGAGAGGTCGGCGGCGGTGACGGGGAGGTCGGGCCGGAAGAGGCCGTTCTCGTCGCCGAGGACGATGCCGTGCTCGGCGGCCCAGCCGACATAGCCCGCGTACCAGGCGTCGGCGGCGACATCGGCGAAGCGGTCGCTGACCGTCTGCTCGACGTTAGCCAGACGGGCCAGCGCGGTGACCGCCTGGGCGCGGGTGACGGGCTGATCGCCACCGAAGCGGGCGTCCTCGATGCCCTTGAGGATGCCGGCGGCGTAGAGGGCGTCGATCGCCTCATAGGACTCATCGCGCGGGTCGACATCGAGGAAGGGCAGCGCCCCCACCTCGAAGGCGGTCTGGCTGGCGCCGGTGAAACCCTCGGCGCCGCTGATCACGGCGACGGTGAGCAGATAGCTGCCCCTGTCCTCCGGCAGCAGGGCGTTGACCGCCTCAAGGCCGTCGGAGAGCAGGCAGGAGGCGGCGTAGTCCTCGGAGGGATCGTCGGTGACGGTGATCTGCACCAGCGAGGGGTCCAGCTCCACCGAGGGGGTGATGGCGGTGATCTGCTCGATCCCCTGCACACGGCCGAGGCGGGCGGGGCCTTCGACGGTGAAGGTGACACGGGTCTTGCCCGACCGATCGGAGTCGCAGACGCCGGAGAAGGAGCGGACGGTGTCGTTGAGGAGGAACTCGGTGGAGCCGCTGCCGTCCGGCTGCTGACCGCCGAAGCCGCCCATGCCGCCGGGACGCTCGCCCTGGGGACGGCCCTCACCGTCACGGGGCGGTTCACCCTGGGGACGGCCAAGGTTTGCGGGGTCAAAGCCGCCCTCCGGCTCGGCGGGCAGCTCCAGCGCACCCTCGCCGGGCTGCGGACGCTCACCGGGGTCAACCCCCTCGGGACGGCCGGGGCGCCGGGCGGGGTCGAAGTCTTCAGGGAGACGGGTGGGATCAAAGTCCTCCGGCAGCTGCGAGGGGTCGAAGCCCTCGGGCGGCTGGGGGAAGCGCCCGCCGCCGAAGCCGCCGAAGCCGTTGCCGCTGTAGCACTGCAGCAGGTCATCGACATAGAGGCTGTAGACGGTGCCGAGCTTCAGCTCCGGCGCGGTGAGGGTCACCGACTGGCAGGCCTTTTCGGTGACGGCGCTCCACACCGTCTTGCCCTCGGGGTCATCCAGACGCAGGACGCTGCCGGCGGGCAGGGTGGAGGCGAAGGACAGCTCCATGTAGGGGTGGGAGGAGGCGCTGTCGGCGGCGTCGTTGCGGGTGCCGAAGGCTAAGAGGGTGCCGCCTTTGATGGTGATGGCGCCGTCGGCGTCGATGCCGCCGTCGGGGGTGCGCTCGTTGGCCATCGTCCAGACGGTGCCGCCCTCGATGGTGAGGTAGCCGTTGGAGTCGATGCCGTCGCCCTCGGCACCGAGACCGGCGTTGATCTTAAGGGTTCCGCCCTTGATGGTGGTGACCGAGACGAAGTCCTCGTTGGTGTTGATGCCGTCATCCTGCGACTCGATCAGGATGGTGCCGCCCTCGATGGTGAGGTGCAGCTCACTGTTCAGGCCCTCGTTGTCGGCGATGATGTGGAGGATGCCGGAGTCGTCGCCGTTGTCGCCGTAGAGGTTCATGGAGGTTTTGGCGTAGAAGGCGCCGTCGTACTTGTGCAGCTTTTTGGTGGTGCCCTCCTTATAGATGCGGGCGACGTGGGAGCCTCGGAAGGTGTTGACGCTGCCGGCGGCGATGACGACATTGGCCCCGGCGGCGGAGGTGTCCACCTCCGGGCCGGCGGTTTCGGTGTCCACCACGCCGCATTCGTAGACGTTGTAGAAGATCAGCGCCGGGGCGACGGTGCAGGTGACATCGGCGCCGTCGAGGATCACCGTCACCACGGCGGCGGGATCCTCTGCGGCCTCTTCGCCGAGGTCAATGGCGATCTGGCCTTTGGAGAGGGTGCCGGAGAGGCGGTAGGTGCCGGGTTTGGTGATGGTGACCACCGTGTGGGCCGCGGCTTCTTCGGCGGAGTGCTTTTCGCTCTCGCTGCCTTCGCCGTACGTCTCGTCGGTGCCGTCTTTGTAGTAGACGATTTCGGCGGCGGTGTGGACGGCGGCGGTTTCGTCAACGGAGGCGGGGATGCCGTCCACCGTGATGCCGTTGTCGGAGAGGACGATGTCCACGATGTTGTCCTGCGCTCCGGCAGCGGCGGCGCAGCTGCCGAGCAGCAGGAGGAGGCAGAGGAGAAGGGCGAGGGTCTTTTTCTTGTTCATGCGGATTCCCCCTTGTGTGTGATTGTCCTTTTATTGTAAATTGCTTTTCTTTCCTTTACTTGAAGCGGCGGTGACGGTTTTGTGAATTTGGTGACGGTGTGGTATGATAACAGGGAAGAATTTTGGAAGAAAAACTGCTCTGCCGCGAAACCGGGCGGGGTGGTTTTCCCTCTATCATGATAGAGACATCTTTCGGAAAGGAGGCGGGGCGGATGGAGCAATCCCGTTTGCAGGACGGCACACAGGAGGCGGTGCTGGAGCTTTTCTTTGCACGAAGTCAGGAGGCGTTGACCGAGACGGAGCGGCTGTACGGCGGCCGGCTGCGGGCGCTGTGCCGGCGGATTCTCGGCAGTGCGGAGGACGCGGAGGAGTGCGTCTCCGACGCGCTGCTCACCGCCTGGCAGCGGATTCCGCCTGAGCGGCCGGTGCATCTCTTCGCCTGGCTGGCGCAGGTGGCGCGGCGGCAGGCGCTGGGGCGGCTGCGCAGTGACCACGCCATCAAGCGGGGCGGCGGTCTGGTGGAGGCGCTGGAGGAGCTGGCGGAGACGGAGCTTCCCCCTTCCGTCAGCGATCTGCCGGGGGAGAGCGGGCGGATCTCGGCTGTGATCCACGCCTGGCTCAAGGAGCAGCCGCCGCAGCGGCGGGTGGCCTTTGTGCGCCGCTACTTTTTCGCCGATTCGCTCCAGGAAACCGCCCGGCGCACGGGACTGAGCGAGGCGGCGGCCAAATCGCTGCTGTACCGGATGCGCCGTGAGCTGGCCAATCGATTGAATGAGGAGGGAATTCACTTATGAATGAGCAGGAGAGAAGGGCTTTTGCGCTGATGGAGCAGCTGGGCGGGCTGGATCCCGCTCTGATTGAGGAGGCGGAGCGGTACGAGGCCGCCAGGCCGGGGCTGAATTTGCGCCCTGCGCGGCGGCGGGTTGTCCCCCGTCTGCTGGTGGCGGCGTTGCTGGTGGCGACGCTGGGGCTTGGGGCGGCGGCGTCCGGGGTGTGGGACGGGATGCTGCAGCGGTTTTTTGATCCTTCGCCGCAGGCGATGGATCAGATGCGCGAGGCGGTGGAGCTGCCCGACGTGACGGCGGACTGCGGCGGAACCATCCTCCATGTGCGGCAGACGCTGGGGGATGTGTTCAACATCTACTTTAACCTGGACATCACCTTACCTAAGACGGTGGATCTTGCGGCGCTGACGCAGGATCTTGAAAACGGCTGGACGATCCGCCTCGGCGAGCTCCGCTTTTTCACCGGCAGCACCGACTGGGACGAGGTGAAGGAACTTCGCACCCAAAGTGAGATTGACGAATATTTCCGCGGGCGGCGGCACAGCTCCAGGGGGAGCATCTCCGTGTTCAGCGAGGGTGGCCCCAATGAGCGCGGCACCCTCTCCTACCTGGTCGGCTTCACGGCAGAGGCCCGCTACAGCCTGCTGCCCACCCCGCTCACCGATCAGCCGCTGACGCTGGTGATCGACGACATCTCCCTTTCCCGCCCGTCGCAGGGCGGGGGCTCCCCCGAGACAAAGCCGCTGGTGGAGGGGCCGCTGGTAGTGAGCTGGGAGCCGAAGAACAGCGGGCCGGTTTACCTCTTTACCATCCCCTATCAGCACCCGCTGCGGCCGGGGGATGAGCCTTCCGACTGGGAGGCGACGGTGGTTCTCTCCAGTCTTTCGATTGACATCTCCTTCCCGGTCACCAACGAGCTGTGGGAGAGCTATGACGACTTTGCAAGGAGTGTCCGTATTCTCGACAGGGAGGGAAACCCCATCCACATCGGCAGCGGCAGCGGCGGCAGCTACACCGGCGGGGACTTCCGCCAGATCAGCTACACCCGCACCTTCCGCGAGGTGCTGGTGATGGACGAGGTCGGCTCCATCGTCATCGGCGACTTTGTGCTGGAGCTTGCGGACGGGGAGCGGATCGACTAAGCGGTTTTGGCATACCGTAAGACGGCAGGGGCCTCCCCTGCCGTCTTTTCCTTTATCCCCCTCTATACTTTTCCCGCGTCGCCTGACCGCCGCGGATGTGTCGTTCCTTGAGATTTTGCTCCAAAATCGGGCGCACTTCCTCGTAAAGCGCCGGATTGATCCGCTTTAGGCGCTCGGTCACGTCTTTGTGACAGGTCGATTTGGAGACCCCGAACTCTCTGGCCGCCTGGCGGACGGTGGCCTTGTTCTCGATGATGTACAAAGCCAGCGCCACGGCGCGCTCCTCCGGAAACCCTTTCACTTGTGCGGCACCCTCCTGACTGTCTCCCGCCCGCTGCGGGCGGAACCTTTGACACAAGATATGCCGACCGTCAAAAGACTATGCCTTTTGACAGAGCCCGTCCGATATGGTATGATAAGAACAACGAACCCGCGCCGGAAGTCCGGCCGCCGGAAAGACACAGATCTTCATCAAATGACAAGGAGTGGATTCCCATGAAACTGGTTATCATTGAGCCCCTGGGCGTAGAACAGCAGAAGCTGCTCGCCATGGCCGCCGAAGCCCTCGGCGACCGCGTGGAGATCGTCTATTACGACACCCGCGTCACCGATACCGCCGCCCTCATCGAGCGCGGCAAGGATGCCGACATCATCGCCGTCTCCAACCTGCCGATGAATGCCGATGTCATCAAGGGCTGCGAGAAGCTGAAGTTCCTCTCGGTGGCCTTCACCGGCGTGGACCACATCGCCATCGACCAGTGCAAGGCTCAGGGCGTGACCGTAAGCAACTGCGCCGGTTACTCCACCGCCGCCGTCGCCGATCTGGTGTTCGGTATGCTGATCACCCTGTACCGCAACGTCATCCCCTGCGATGCCCGCTGCCGTGAGGGCGGCACCAAGGACGGCCTGATCGGCTTTGAGCTGGAGGGCAAGAAGTTCGGCGTCGTCGGCACCGGCGCCATCGGCCTGCAGGTGGCCAAGATCGCCAACGCCTTCGGCTGCGAAGTGCTGGCCTACAGCCGCACGAAGAAGGACGTCCCCGGCGTGACCTATGTGGAGCTGGACGAGCTGCTCAAGAGCTGCGACATCGTCTCGCTGCACACCCCCTTAAACGCCGAGACCAAGGGCCTGATCGGCAAGGAGCAGCTGGCGCTGATGAAGCCCACCGCCGTGCTGATCAACACCGCCCGCGGCCCGGTTGTGGACGCCGAGGCGCTGACCGAGGCGCTGAACAACGATGTCATCGCCGGCGCCTGCGTCGACGTGTTCGACAAGGAGCCGCCGCTGGATCCCGCCCTGCCGCTGCTCTCTGCCAAGAACATCCTCGTCACCCCGCACATCGCCTTCGCCACCAAGGAGGCGCTGGTCAAGCGTGCGGTGATCGTCTTTGCCAATGTGGACGCCTACTTAAAGGGCGCGCCGCAGAATGTGATCTGCTAGGTTTTTATTTGGGGCCGCCGTTTCCATTTTGGGAACGGCGGCCTTCGTGTGTCAAAAAGAATTGCACTTAAGGTGAGTTTGTCACGGAAGCGCGGGGGAAAATGGGGTATGATAACATCAGAAAGAACAACCGAAAGAAAACCGGCGGTCGGCAAGGCCGGTCGCCTGACTTGAGAAAGGATGGAATGAAATGACCGCGATGAACGTGACCAAGACCAACTTTGAGCAGGAAGTAATGAACAGCACCGTCCCCGTGCTTCTCGATTTCTGGGCC
>JAFQKL010000263.1 GCA_017396965.1 Clostridia bacterium | reverse complement strand
GTCCCGCGCCCGGGATAAGGAAGAAAACCGGCAAGACGGTTTTCTTTGATTTTTTGTACAGGTTTTTTTCGACAGCCTGAAACCGCCTGCACCCATACGGGTGCGGGCGGTTTCTTGTTTCCGGCAGGTGTGGGCCGTGCGGGGGCGGGGCGGCAGAGGGCAGGCGGTGGCACCAGCTTAAGGGACGAGGCCGCAGCCTCCTCCCGCCAGAACGCCCCCGCCGTCCGCCGCGCTGCCTGCCCCTGCTACTCGATCCTGCGCCCCGCCTCATCCTCAAACAGCCGCTTAAGCCCCAGCTCATCGCCCTTTGCAGCGTCGAGATAATAGAGATACCGCCGCTCCCCCAGCGAGGTTGTCAGCTCCAGCGCGTGGCGCTGCTCACCGCCCGGCGTGGAGATCACCGCATACCGCGCCTGCTCCATCCGATGCCCCTCCGGCGCCAGCTCGTGCCCCTGCTCGGGACGCAGCTGCGCCTCACCCGGCTGACGCCCCTCCTCGTGGTGCAGCAGATACTCTCTGGCCGAGAAGGCCACGATGTCGCCCCCGTCCCGCGCCACCGAGAGGGTGACGGCGTCGTCGTAGTAGAGCAGATCGCCCTCCTCCTGGGCAAAGGTCACGGTCACCGTCCGCTCGTCCGCCTGATGGCTGACCGGCAGCATCCCCGGGAAGCCCACCGTCTCCAGAAAGGCCCCGGCGATGCCCAGCGCCTCTTCCGGCGAAAGCTCCCCCGGCGACAGGGCGCGCGCGTTGAGCATCGACACAACCTCCCCGCTCTGCGCACAGACCTCCACCGCAACGTCCCCCATCGTCAGCCGCCACACCGGCAGCCGCCCGGCAGACTGTCCCACCGGCGTCAGCGCGTCGGGGGAGACGCCCAGCCAGACGGCGGCGCTGCGGCGGGCCTCGGCGGCGGGGAGGACGGCGGCCGGCTGCTCTGTCTCGCCGGGGAACAGATGGGAGGAGTAGCGGCCGTCATAGGTCAGCACCGGCCGTTCGCGCCGGCGGGACGGGGCGGCCAGCTCCGTCAGCTCCACCTCCCCCGCCGTCACCGCCCGCTCCGCCTCCAGCACCGCCTGCTGCAGCGGACGGTGGTAGTCGAGCAGCGCCTGCAGCGTCTGCAGCGTCTCGGGCGACAGCGCCCCCCGCTCGCCCGCCTCCCGCTCCAGCGCTGCGGCGTAGTCCGCCAGCTGCGCCAGATACTGTGCCGCCTCCTCCGCCACCCCGGCGGAGAGCGGCAGACAGCCGAGCGCCTCCTGTCCGGCCGCGGCCGAGCAGGCCAGCTCCAGCGCCGACCGGCCCAGCATCTGCGGAGAGCGATAGGTCAGCACCCGCTCCAGCCCCGCCTCCGCCTCGCAGAGACTGCGGCTGACCGCCGAGAGGGCGCGCGCCGCTGTGGCCCTTGCCAGCAGCCGGTCGCTTTCTCCCTGCCGGAGAGAGGAAAAGGTGATGCCGCAGCAGACGGCGGCGAGTGCCCAGGAAAAAGAGAGTGCGCGGATGAGAGAGCGGGTGCGAACCGTCATGAAAAAACCTCCTTGCGCCGGTCGGCGCGGTCTTGTACCGTTAGGATGGGGGGAAAGCCGGAAAATATGCATATTATACGAATAGTAATATTCTGTGAAACGTGAGAGAAACGTCCCGTCAAGCTGCACTTTCAGCTGCGGGGAGATGAATATCAGATTTGTGAATATTTTTTCCGCAAACCTCTTGTATTTTTCAATGCGGGATGGTATAATCACAGCATCGGATTTTTATTCCCGCGACCCGATTAAATATTCAAAAGGAGTGTGCAAGCGACATGATCAGCAACAAGTCCCCTCTGGCAAAGCTTTTTGCCATCCTGCTGGCCTTCTGCATGGTCTGCTCTCCCCTCACCGCCCTGGCGGATGAGCCGGTGACTGCTCCCCCTGCCGATGCCGCCGCAGAGACCGCGCCCGCTGCCGATGCCCCCGCTGAGGAGGCCCCCGCAGCCGAAGAGACTGAGGCCCCCGAGACTGCGGCCGAGGAAACCCCCGCTCTCGCCGCCGGCTTCACCTCGAACGGCGACTACAACCTCATCTCGATGACCGAAGAGCGCAGCTTTAAGGCTGTGATCGAGGTCGACCCCGCCTTTGAGGGTGAGATCGTCTGGAGCCTCGTCCGCGACGAGCTGCCCGAGTTCCTTGAGAACTACCCCCACCAGAGCAAGGGCGGCCCCCTGGCCGACTGGATCACCTGGACCAGCAAGGAGCCCTTCTTCCAGAACATCAAGACCGAGCTGGTCACCGAGGGCGAGAAGAAGTTCGCCGTGCTGACCTTCGACAATGTCTACTTCTTTGAAGGCAACAACCTCACCGCCACCCGCGGCAACCGCAACGTCTTCATGGACTACACCGGCTGGTATGATCTGACCGCCGCCGATGCCGAGGGCAAGGTTCTCGGCACCCTCGATGTCCGCGTCACCCCCTATGACTCCTACCACACCTATGCCGAAGTGGTTGCCGATCTCGCCGCCGCCGAGGCGATCGCCGCCGAGCTGGACAACATCCATATCGACGTCGACGTCATGGGCCAGTCCACCCAGGGTCACGACATGGTCTATGCCGTGATTTCGGACAGCCAGGAGTCCATCGACGAGTATCTGGCCCTCACCGCCGCTGCCGTTGAGGATCCCGAGGCCACCCTGGCCAAGCTCAAGGCCGGCGAACTGGAGTACAAGATCCCCGTCATGTACACCAACATCCACGCCGATGAGCACCCCGCCACCGACGCCAACATGAACTTCATCTGGGCCCTGCTGGATGCCGCCACCACCGACGGCACCATCGAGTACGACATGCTGGTCGACTTCACCGAAGAGGGCAAGGCCCAGCTCGCCAAGGAGCTGGAGGCTGAGAACGTCGTCGTCCCCGACCTGATGAAGGACGTCATCAGCTACTTAGGCTACATCTGCGAGGGCAACTTCACCTCCCCCACCCTCGACCTTGAGAAGTACTATGTGATCGAGACCAAGACCCTCGACCTCGAGGCTCTGCTTGACGACATCATCTTCATCGTCGTCCCCGCCGAGAATGCCGACGGCCGCACCAACAGCGTCCGCCAGAACGGCAACGGCTTCGACATCAACCGCGACACCATGTTCCAGACCCAGGTGGAAACCCGGAACATGACCCAGCTGATCGCCAAGTGGAACCCGATCACCCTGATCGAGCTGCACGGCTTCCATGTGGACTACCAGGTCGAGCCCTGCTCGCCCCCCCATGAGCCCAACTTTGAGTACGACCTCTTTGCCGAGTACGGCATCCAGGCCGGCGAGGCCTTCGGCATCGGTGCCGTGGCCAACAGCGACACCTACAACTCCTTCATGATGCCCCTGCGCGACCTGCTGGTCAAGGGCGAGGACGGCGTCGCCACCTGGGCTGAGCCCTGGGACGATATGTCCACCAACTACACCCCCCAGTACTCGATGCTGCACGGCACCGCTGCCTACACCATCGAGATGCCCCACACCAACGAAGCCACCACCGAGTCCCTCACCTGGGGCCTGATCGGCCATGCCGGTTTTGTCCAGGCCAACAAGGACGGGATGTTTGAGAACCAGCTCGAGGGCTGGGTGCGCGGTGTCAACAACGTCGATGCCGACACCATTGACCCCTGGTATGTGGATGTCTACGACAACGAGGGCGCCGAGGCTGATGTCTTCCGCCCCGTCTACGCCGGCAACAACAACTTCTTCCCCGAGGCTTACATCATCCCCGTGGGCGCGAACCAGAGCAACCCCGATGCCGCCCATGAGATGATCACCCACCTGCTGAGAAACGGTGTCAAGCTGCACACCCTGACCGCCGATCTCACCGTCGGTGAGGACACCTATGCCGCCGGTTCGGTCGTCGTCTCGATGTACCAGGCCAAGAGAAACGTCGCCAACGGCGCTCTCTACGACGGCGCCCTCATCACCGAGTGGCCGGATCTCTACTCCGAGCCCGTCACCGCCTTCGGTCTGGTCCGCGCCTTTGACTACGCCGCCATCGACGTGGTCGGTGCCGTCACCGAGGATCTGCTTGCTCCTCTGACCGAGGCCCCCACGCTGAACACCGTCCTGCTGGGCGAAGAGGCTGCCGATGTCATCGTCGAGAACGCCTCCGTCTCCACCATCGCCATGGTCAACGCCATGATCGACGACGGTGTCAAGGTCGGCTTCATCACCGAGGGTGAGCACAAGGCCGACTTCGTGGTCGCCGCTGCCGACTTTGAGAAGTACGCTTCCCAGTACGCCGTGGTCGCCGCCTACGCCGCCGAGGTTCCCGCCGCCAAGGTCATCGAGGATGCCAAGGTCTACATCCCCGGCTTCGCCGGCGACTTCACCAAGGATGCCGACGGCAACGCCTACGGTGTCAAGAACTACCCCAACTACTCCAACACCAACTACAACTTTGACCTCTTTGCCTACGGCCAGCAGATGGGCTTCGATCTGACGAGCGATGTCGCCGCTGCTGACATCATCGCCGGCAACCGCAAGCTGGATGCCGCCGCCGTCGCCGCCGTCAAGGCCGGTACCCCCTACCTCGCCGCCGGCGAGAACACCCTCTCCGTGGTCAAGAGCGACCTGCTGGGCGACAAGGGCTTCGACTTCGAGGCCACCGGCAACAATCAGGACTGCCTGATGTTCGTCACCTACGGCGCCGACAGCCTGACCACCGCCTCCTATGTCACCGAGGGTGACGATCTCTACTACGCCTTCGGCGGCGCCCTCATCACCGCTGTCCCCGAGGGGGCCGAGGTGCTGATGACCGCCAAGGAGGCCGTCTCCGGCTTCATCAAGGCGGAGAACCTCGAGAAGGTGCTCGGTTCGGTTCAGGCCATCGCCTACAAGGACGATGTCAT
>JAFQKL010000262.1 GCA_017396965.1 Clostridia bacterium | reverse complement strand
TCAACCACGGCGATGTCCTTCTTCTGCGTGTTGCCTGCGGGACGCCACAATCGCAGCCTTCATCTCTTCTCCGGTCAGCTCCCCTCTGGCCCAGCGATATGAGAGGACACGGGCATAATCCGAAACCGGGACACCCTCGATAGCATTGATCGCATCGGCTGTTTTCACTGCCGCAATTCTGCGGCTGCGCCCCATCTGTGTCATGAGAATCACCTCTTGTTAACAATATACCACAGAGAGCGCAGGAACGGAAGGGATCATTCCTGGACAAATCCTTGAACGGGAGCCGCCGCAGGGCGCGGCGGCCCCCGTTCTTTGTTTTTTCATCCCGGTCATAACGACCGGATGCTGACAGCGGTGCTTGACGCACTTGCCCGATCCCATTCGACACAACTCCCCGGATCGTAGGCGGCGCACAAGACTACAGTTTCCTGTTCACCGGACTTTCACCCCCGAGGATCGCTCGGGCTGCCCCCATGGCCTGATCCGCTCAAAGCGGGACTGTGGCTGGGCGGGGTGTGTCGAGCAGAACGATGCCGATGACCGCCGTCAAGCGGCCGTTGAGGAGGCCAAGCCACAGGCCCCTGCTGCGCACCTTCTGCTTGCGTTGTCTTCTGCGCCGGGTATGACCGCCGGTGGGCGGTGTTTGTCAAAGAACAGAACGGGAAGTCACAGACTGAACCCCTTCACTTCTTTCATTGCGGACTTTTTCGGGTGCTTGTACCACGTTTTCCCGGAAAACTACAGCTCTTTTTCTGAAAGCTGCTCGAGCAACGTCTGCAAGATCCTCTCTTTCCTGCGCTGAACGGTCATCGTCGAGACACCCAGTTCCACGCTGAGCTGCCGCAGTGTCTTGGGCGGATCGGTCAGATACAGCCCTTCCACCACTGTGCGATCCCTCTCGTCCAGCAGGGAGATTGCGCGGTGCAGCGATTCGATGGCCAAGCGCTTCAATACCTCGGATTCCACCTTTTGGGCATCTTCCTCACAGAACGGCTTCGACAAATGGCCGTGCTGTTCCATGTAGTGTTCCAATGAGACGAGTGTCCACTTCGTCTCCTGTTCGCGTAAGTAGCGGTGGTGATCTGCCTCTGTCCGGTTTGCCCGGTACTGCTCCTCGGTGCATTCGAGTACAACGTCACCAAGATCCATAAAGCGCCGACTCTTGTTCTCGGGCGCGGTGACGAACGCGTAGAACTCCCGCCCCGTCATCTCGACCCACTCTTTTGTGGTCTCAAATGTGGCCGGATCCTTCTTTCTGAAGTATTTCTTCTCCACTGAGATTGCCTCCTTCTGACATTTGTGGGTTGGAACAAATGTCAGAAGGAGGCGCGCGGGGAGGTGGAAGGAGCAGGTGGATTCTGATCGAAATCGCTGCCGCGTGGTCAGCAGTCCGACCGCTTACCGCACCGCACAGCCCAGATTTGGGCAAAAAAATCCGGGCAGCGCAAGCGCGGGGACTTGAAGTCCTCCGGGTAACTTGTTCTGTCCGGTGGTGAAACTATTTAGTACAGGTTGATGGGCGGATCATTCATAGAGAAGCAGAACAGACGCAAAAGGGGCGCATGGGCAGCGCTGTCAGTATTACGCATCTTCACTCGGGCTGATCTGAGCTCTGTAACCGGGCAACAGTGCTTCATTGTCATGGACAATACTCCTTTTTCTGTGTTGATGCCCTTTATGATAGCACAAATTGTCCATCGCCCTATTGTATTGCTCTTTTTGTTTTTAAGCATTCGTGTATGTTATCATACATAATAATAAATTTTTGTTTTATATTTATTTTTAATATTAAGAGAAAATTAGTTATATATAATATATTTCCACATTTTTATATCATGATTCAAATGGGGGGACGGTAGGGAGAATCTCAGAGGCGGATTCTGAGAAAATCCGTCTGGAACATTCTGCTCGTTACACAACAAAATCCCGGCCATTCACCTGACAGGCGATTGGCCGGGATTCTATTTGTACCACATATTTCAAAAGAGATTCTCGGACACCCACATGCTGCTGCACGGGGGGTCTATTCTTCTGTGCTCTGCTCCCCTGTCCCCAGCCGCGAGATGGCCATTCCCTCGATGTAGCGGTTCAAAATCTCCTCCACGTTGCGGATGTGCTCCGGCGGCAGCTTGCTCAGTCGTTCTGCCACGCCGGTCACGTCAGAAGATGTTGTTTCGCCAATCAGGATGTAGTCGCAGGAGACCAGCAGGATCGAGCAGAGGCGCAGCAGGACAGGGACGGACAGGCCGACCGCGCCGCGCTCCACGCCGGACAGGTATTGGGCGGTGACGTCGATCAGCTCCGCCAACCGCTCCTGCGTCAGTCCCGCTGCCTCCCGTGCGCGCTTGACGCGGGCGCCGATTCGGATGTTTTCGTCCTTCTTTACTGCCACAAAACTCACCTCTGACTTGTAGTTTAAGTGAGTTCCGTAGTATAATACAGTCATCTATAGTTTAGTTTAACTACGTCTTAAAATTTAGTTATCTGGAGGTGCGCATGGATGGGCGTTTCGAGGTTGGCGTGTGCCTTCACCGGCCACCGCCCTAAGAAGTTCCCCTGGCGGTACAATGAGGCGGACGAGCGGTGTGTGCGGTTGAAGGCGGTGCTTGCCGAACAGATCCGACTGCTGGTTGAACAGGGGTTCACGGACTTTCTCTCCGGGATGGCGGAGGGGACGGATCTTTGCGCTGCGCGGGAGGTTTTGACGCTGCGGGAGGCGCATCCGGCGCTGAAACTTCATTGTATTTTGCCGCACAGGGGGCAGGAGGAAAAGTGGGGTGACGCGGCGCGGGAGGAGTATCGCTCTGTTTTGGGGGCGGCGGACTCGATTGTCTGTGTCAGCCGTGAGTATCACAAGAATTGTATGTTGGAGCGCAATCGGTTTTTGGTGGATCACGCGTCGCTCTTGCTGGCGGTGTACAACGGCGAGCCGCGGGGCGGGACGGCGGCGACGGTGCGGGCTGCGAGGAAGGCGGGGAGGAGGATTGTTTTGATTGATCCGCTGTGTGGGGGTGTTTCTGTGGAGGGGGGTGGGTGTGGGGGTGAGGTTTAAAAGGCAGGGTCAGATGTTGTGAAAACCGGCTGCGCGGGAGGGTTTCTCCTGCGTGGCCGGTTTTTGTTTTTTGGTGAAAATTGTGTGAAAATACGGTTGGAAGATGCTTCGTGGACAACAGGGAAAAATCCCGGAAACCCGCATGTTGAGCGGGTTTCCGGGATTTTGTTTTCCAGTAAATAGGCGTTACAAAAAAGTATACTTTTCTGTATCACTCATCGGTCGGTTGTAAGCGGCAAAATCCATGCCCTTACACTGGGTATATCGGCAAGATGCCTCGGAAATTAAGCCCTTTTTTGAATTTTTCACCGTATCAATCCCGTTACAAAAAAGTATACTTTTTTGTATTTCAGACACGTCAATTGTAGCGTATCAGTCGACAAAAGGAGGGAGTCTTTTGTTATCACTTCAACTCAAATCCGGTGAATATCTCACCATTGGCGACGACATCGCCGTTCAGGTGTTCAAGCAGTCCGGCTCCACGTTTCGCGTGGCCGTGAAGGCGCCGCGGGAGTTGACGATTCTGCGCGGCGAGCTGCATGAGCGGACGGAGGAGCGCCCTGCCGGGCTGCACAGCCACCGTCCCAAAAGTCCCTCCGAGCGCCGCCGCACGGTGGAGCAGCTGGACAAACTGGCGGCGCGGCGGGCCTACTTTGCCGCCGAGCGCCGCCGTCAGGACGAGGCGCGGGCGGATGCGGTGGGCCAGATTCGCGACATTATCGGCCGCATGGACGACTTCGTGCAGGCGCATGGCGGCGAACGCGGTCTCAATGGCGAGCTGACAACGCTTCAGGCGCTGCTCAATCAGATCGCATCGCCGGTCGAGCCGTCGGAACCTCCCATCCATCTCTCTCCGGCGGAGCAGGAGTAAGGAAATCAAAGCCCCGAACCAGATCTCACCGGCCCGCGCAGGCCGCAGAGATAGAAAGGCGCCGCTCCCCTGCCAGTCCGGCCGGTTGACCGGGACAGCGGCGCGCCACCCCCAGGGCGAGAGGGCATGGAACAGCCGCTCGCAGCAAAATATAACGGATAAGGAGATCAAATTATGCGTATTCAGCACAATATTATGGCGATGAACGCCTATCGCAACTACAACAACAACGTTGCGGCACTCAGCAAGAACCTTGAGAAGCTCTCCTCGGGCTATCGCATCAACCGCGCCGGTGACGATGCTGCCGGTCTCGCGATTTCGGAGAAGATGCGCGCCCAGATCACCGGTCTGGTCGCTGCTCAGAAGAACGTCAAGGACGGCATCTCGCTGGTGAAGACCGCTGAGGGT
>JAFQKL010000261.1 GCA_017396965.1 Clostridia bacterium | reverse complement strand
CGCTCCGATGGGCGGGCAGCAGAAAAAGCCCTTCGTCGTCACCCTCCCCGAGGAGGTCTACCGCATCGGCGAGGACTATGTTCCCCCGAAGCGCGAGGAGCCGGCGGAGGGGGAGCCCACCTCTTCGGCGGAGCTTGGCCCCTTGTTTGACGACGAAGCGGAGAAAAAACCGGCCCGCATCTTCCGCGGCCGCCTTCTCGGCAAAGAGGAGGTCGACTTGGGGCGGGAGGACGACGAGACGGAAGAAGACGAGGAGGACGACGAGCGCCTCACCCTCCGTTCCCGCAAGCCCCGGCCTGCGCCCCGTCACCCCTATGACGAGTTGCCGCTCAAGGAGGCGGTCACCCGCTTAACCAACCGCGCCAAATTCTCCACCCGCTGTCTCTGGCTCAGTCTGCCCCTGCTGCTGGCCCAGTGTGCCGGGCTGCTGTTTGCCGTCTTTCCCGATTTCAAGCCTGATTTCCTGGGAAATGCCGCGGCGCTTGCCATTCCCGCGGCGATTCTCCTCGCCATCCAGCTGCTGCTGGCGGTGGAGGTGTTCACGGCGGCCGGGGAGGAGTGGAAACACCGCCGCCCCGCCGCGGCTGTGCTGGTGCTGATCATCTGCCTGCTCAGCCTGCTCTCCGCCCTCCTCGAGGGCGGCAAGGGCGCGCCGCTCACCACCCCCTTCGCCTCGATGCTGCTGCTGCTCGCCCTGCTTGACCGCAGAGGCCGTCTCAAGAAGGCCGCGGCCGACGGGCGGATGCTGCGCAGCATCCGCGAGAAGACCGTCGCCCGCCTCGTCACCCTGCCGCAGTCCGCCCTCGGCACGGCCGACGGGAAGGAGAACCGCGCCGCCGGCGAAACGGACCTCCGGCTCCTCGCGGGTGACACGCCCGCCCTCCACTCCTATGACGGCTGCTTCACCCGCCTCTTCGACCGTTCCGCCGCCGACCGCGCCGCCACGGTCCTACTGATCCTCGCCGTCCCCTACGCCGCCCTGCTGTTTGCCATCAACAAACAGGCCGCCGTGCCCATGACGCTGCTCACCGTCCTCACCCTCGCCTTCGGCACCATGGCCCCCTTCGCCCTGCTGCGGGCGGCGGCCGGCCCCGAGGGCAGGCTTGCCAACCTCCTGCGCCGCAAGGGCATCACCCTGTTTGGCTTTGAGGCGGCAAACGAACTGTCCGAAGCGCACGAGCTGCTGCTCAGCGACCAGGACTTCTTCGGCGGACACGCCCCGGTCATCGCCGGCTTCAAGCTCTACAACGGCCACAGCCTGGAGGAGAGCGTGCTGGTCACCGCCAGCCTCGCCCACGCCCTGGGGCTACCCCTTGAGCACGTCCTGCTGCGGATGCTGGACAACCGCTCCGACCGCCTGCTCTCGCTCACCGAGGTGCGCCACCTTGAAGGTGGCGGCGTGCAGGCCTTTGTCGGCGGAAATGTGGCGCTGCTGGGCCGTGAGACGTTTATGCAGCAGCACATGATCCACATCCCCAAGGACGATGTCGCCCCCGCCATCGAGCGCAGCGGCCGCACGCCGCTCTATCTGGCGATGGGCGGCCGTCTGGCAGCCGTCTTTTCCATCGACTACACCATCGAGCCGCTCAACGCGCGGATGCTCGCCCGCCTCACCGGCGCCGGTGCCGGCCTGCTGCTCTCCACCATGGATCCCCTGATGACAGGGGAGCTGGCCGAGTGGATTGCCGGCCTTGAGCCGGGCAGCGTGCGCACCATCTCGCCCATGCAGCAGAGCCGTCTGCTGCGCGAGGCGGCGGATGCCGAGGCTAAGACCCCGGAGGGCGAGGGCCTCAGCGTCCCCGCCGTCGCTCAGAGCAACAGCGCCCTCGCGCTCGCCTGGGCCATGCTCGCCTCGGTGCAGCTGCGCGCCGCCGCCCGCATCAACACGGCGGTCTCGCTGCTCGCCGCCGCCGCCGGGGCCCTGCTGGTCTCGGTGCTGATCTCCTCCGGCGCACTGACAACGCTTGGCTACCCCGGCCTGCTGCTGTTTGAGCTGGCCTGGCTGTTGCCGGTGTGGTGCGTCACCTTCGTGACCACAAGGATTGACAAATAGGCAGCCTCTGCCGCCGACGTGTAAACAGGAGGACCCTTTTCCATGAAGCGACGCATCCACAAGCTGCTCTTTTTCTTCATTCTGCTCACCCTCTGCTCCTTCTCCACCGGCCTGCGCGCCGCGGCCTACAGCGATGAGGGCATGATCCGGGTCGGCCTCTCCTACAGCAGAGGCGCCCAGCTCTCCTTCAACGCCCTCGCCGAGGAAGGATACGAGCTCGGCTATTTTGACGGGGACACCTTCGTCAAAGTCGGCAGGCTGAGCAACCGCTATGTCGCCTTCTGCCGCGATACGACGCTGTCCGTCCACGGCAACACCGTCTCCGCCACAGGCTCCGGCACCGTCTTCAAGCCCTACCACCTCGAGGTGGCATACGACTTCGGCGGCAAGGCCGATGCCGAGGATTTCATCGACCGCGTTCTCGAAGCAGGCTACGAAGGCGAGATCTTCCCCGCCTATCTGCGCGGCGTCTGGCGGGTGCGCATCGAGCACTACTCCACCCCGGAGTACGCGAGTGCCGACGCCGACCGCGTCCGCGCCTTCACCCAGGGGGCGGATGTCACCGTCGTGGGTCTGGAGGAGGATGTGATCACCGTGGTGGATCTCAACAGCCCTTCGCTCGTCGCCGAACTCGCCGCCCCCGCCGGCTGCACCCCCGCCGTCCGCGCGGCAGGGGAGGGGAACACCCTCAAAAACGGCCAGTATTACTACAACGGCGCCTTCGAGTTCACCCGCCACAGCTCCGGCAGCCTCAACCTTGTCAACACCGTCTCCCTGGCCGACTACATCAAGGGCGTCCTCCCCTATGAGATGGACGGCTCCTGGCCCCTGGAAGCACTCAAGGCCCAGGCCCTCTGCGCCCGCTCCTACCTGCTCTCCAACATGGGCCGCCACAGTGGCTTTGACATCTGCAGCTCCACCCACTGCCAGGTCTATTACGGCACCGAAAAGGAGACCGAATCGGTGCGCCGCGCCGTGGAGGAGACGATGGATGAGGTCATCACCTACGAAGGCAAGATCATCGGTGCCTACTTCTTCTCCTCCTCGGGGGGCTACACCGAATCGGCCAAAAACGTCTGGGGCGGCAACACCGCCCCCTACTGCGCCGCCGTTCCCGACCCCTTTGAGAACCCGGATTCCATCACCCATTTCTCCACCACCGTCAACCGCACCCAGCTGACCTCCCTCGCCTCCTACCTCGGCGCCGGCATCGGTCAGGTGGTGGACTGCTATGTATCGGAATACACCGAACCGGCCCATAATGTCTATGCCGTCACGCTGGTTGGAGAGAGCGGCAAGACCTATACCGTCAAGGGGTGCGACAATGTGCGCATCAAGTTCTCCAGCTATGTCAAAAGCCCCCGTTTCGACATTCTCTCCGGCACCCCCCTCTATGCCGACGACGGCCAGCTCCCCCGCGGCGAGCTGGCGGTGGTCACGGAGGACGGCCTCGACCATGTGGAGGACCGCTTTTATGTCATTGACAAAAACGGCATCGAGCGCCTCACCCGCGGCGATTCCGACGGGACCTTCACCTTTGTCGGTTCCGGCTTCGGCCACAATGTCGGCATGAGCCAGTACGGCGCCAGAGGCATGGCCGAGCAGGGCTATACCTACCGCGAGATCATCCACCACTACTTCACCGATGTCGAGATCATGACGCTCGACGAGCTGTAAACCCCCGAAGCGGAGGATCCACCCACCATGAAAACAAGTGACTTTTTCTACGAGCTGCCGCAGGAGCTGATCGCCCAGACCCCCCTCGACCGCCGCGACGCCTCCCGCCTGCTGGTGCTGGACAAGCGGACGGGGGAGCGGCAGCACACCCATTTTCACCACATCCTCGACCATCTCACCCCCGGCGACCTGCTGGTGCTCAACGACTCCCGCGTCATCCCCGCCCGCATCTTCGGCAAGCGGGACTCGGGCGAGGCGCGGGTGGAGTTTCTGCTGCTGCGGGAAAAGGAGCCGATGGTGTGGGAGTGCATGACCCGCCCCGGCAAAAAAGCCCGTCCCGGCACCCGCTTCGACTTCGGAGAGGGCCTTTCGGGAACGGTGGAAGCCGTCGTCGAGGAGGGGCTGCGCCTGGTGCGCTTTGAGTCTGCCGCGCCCTTCTATGAGGTGCTCGACCGCATCGGTTCGATGCCGCTGCCCCCCTATATCAAGGAGACCCTCACCGACAACGAGCGCTATCAGACCGTCTACTCCACCCATTTAGGCTCCGCCGCCGCCCCCACCGCAGGACTCCACTTCACCCCTGAGCTGCTGGCAGAGGCGGAGCAGCGCGGCATCGGTGTCGCCCGCGTCACCCTGCACGTCGGCCTCGGCACCTTCCGCCCCGTCAAGGTGGAGGATGTCACCGAGCATCATATGCACAGCGAATGGTGCCATGTGCCGGAGGAGACGGCCCGCGCCGTCAACGAGACCAAAGCCCGCGGGGGCCGCATCGTCTCGGTCGGCACCACCAGCTGCCGCACCTTGGAGTCAATGGCCAAAGACGGTCGTCTCCAGTCCGGCAGCCGCGATACCGACATCTTCATCTACCCGCCCTATGAGTTCCAGATCGTTGATGCCCTCATCACCAACTTCCACCTCCCCGAGTCCACCCTGCTGATGCTGGTCTCGGCGCTGGCGGGGAAGGAGAATATCATGGCGGCATACAGGGAAGCGGTGGAACTTCAATACCGTTTCTTTTCCTTTGGCGACGCCTGCCTGATCCAATAAACCTGCCTGCCCGGCAGGATCCCCGGTAAGGAGAACCATCACTCATGTTTACACTGATAAAGCAGGAAGGCGCGGCGCGCCGCGGGCGGCTGGTCACGCCCCACGGCGTCATCGAAACGCCGGTCTTCATGAACGTCGGCACCGCTGCCGCCATCAAGGGAGCGGTGTCGAGCTATGACTTGAAAGAGCTGAAATGCCAGGTGGAGCTGTGCAACACCTATCACCTCCACCTGCGCCCCGGCGAGGAGCTGGTGCGCAGTCAGGGCGGGCTTCGCGCCTTCATGGGCTGGGACGGCCCTGTGCTGACCGACAGCGGCGGCTTTCAGGTCTTCTCCCTCGCCGCCCTGCGCCAGATCAACGAGCAGGGGGTGCGTTTCAACTCCCACATCGACGGCCGCCCCATCCGCATGAGCCCCGAGGACAGTATGCGCATCCAGTCCCGCCTCGGCTCCACCATCGCCATGGCCTTTGACGAGTGTGTGGAAAACCCCGCCCCCAGAGAGTACGTCCAGGCCTCCTGCGCCCGCACCCAACGCTGGGCGCTGCGTTGCCGCGCCGAGATGGACCGCCTCAACGCCGAGGGCCTCGGCCCCAACCCGCAGCAGATGCTGTTTGGCATCAACCAGGGCGGCACCTACGACGATATCCGCATCGAGCATATGAAGCAGCTGGCCGACCTCCCCTTTGAGGGCATCGCCATCGGCGGGCTGGCGGTCGGGGAGCCGACTGAGGTGATGTACCGCATCATCGAAAGCGTTGAGCCCTACGCCCCCAAGGACAAGCCCCGCTATCTGATGGGAGTCGGCACCCCGGTCAACATCCTTGAAGCAGTGGCTCGCGGCATTGATTTCTTCGACTGCGTCATGCCCGCCCGCAACGCCCGCCACGGCCACCTCTTCACCTCCACCGGCATCATCAACTTAAACAATGCCCGCTACGCCAAAGACCCCGCCCCCATCGACCCCGCCTGCCAGTGCCCCACCTGCCGCCACCACTCGCGCGCCTATCTCCGCCACCTGCTGAAAGCAGGGGAGATGCTGGCCATGCGCCTGCTGGTGATGCACAACCTCTGGTTCTACAACACCCTCATGGAGCAGATCCGCGACGCGCTCGACAGCGGCTGCTTCTACGCCTTCTACACCGAGCAGCGCGAAAAGCTCGGCAAAAGAAGGTGAGGACAACGCATAAGGACGTGATCTCATGGAATACGCCTCCCTCGCCCCGGTCTACGACCGGCTGGTTCATGCCGGCTATGAGGACATCTACCGCTTCTACCGCTCCATCTGGCGGGAGTTCCGCTCCGACCCCACCATCGTCCTGGATCTGGGCTGCGGCACCGGCAGCCTCATCCCCCTGCTGGAAAAGGACGGCCGCCAGGTGATCGGCATCGACCGCTCCCCCGAAATGCTGGATCTGGCCCGCGAAAAAGCCGGCCCCGAAACGCTGCTGCTCTGTCAGGATATGACCGAGCTCGACCTCTACGGCACGGTGGACGCGGTGATCTGCTCCCTCGACTGCGTCAACTCCCTCACCGAGGAAGAGGACGTGCTGGAGACGTTTCGCCGCGTCAACCTCTTCCTCTCCGCCCGGGGACTGTTTGTCTTCGATGTCAACACCCCCTACAAGTTCGACCGGGTGCTGGACGGGCAGACCTTTGTCTACGATGAGGAGGATGTCTTCTGCGTCTGGGAAAATGACTACGACCGCGAGCAGCAGCTCTGCGACTTCACCTTAAACCTCTTTTTCAAAGAGGAGGACGGCAGCTGGCGCAGAGAGCAGGATTTCATCACCGAACGGGTGTACACCAGAGCAAAGCTTGAGGAGCTGATCAGAGAGAGCGGCCTGGAGCTGGTGGCGGTCTGCGGCGACCTCAGCCTGCGCCCGCCATGGTCAGAGGACGAGCGCTGGTATTTTGTCGCCCGCAAAGGCAAGGACGCGCCCAATCAGGAGCGCTGAACGATTGATCATCTATGTTTGAGAGGGAAATGATAACGATGAACAACTACTGTAAGGTGATGACCACGGACGGCCTCGTCCGCGGCATCGCCATCGACGCAAAGGAGATCGTGGAACAGGCCCGCCAGATTCACGACACCACCCCCGTGATGACGGCAGCCCTCGGCCGCACCCTGGCCGCCGCCTCGATGCTGGGCAGCCTGCTCAAAGCGGAGAACAACACCCTGACCCTGCAGATCAAGGGCGACGGCCCCGCCGGCGGCATCATGACCGTCTCCGACGCCTTCGGCAACGTCCGCGGCTATCCCGGCAACCCCCATGTCGAGCTGCCGCTCAATGCCAAAGGCAAGCTTGATGTCTCCGGCGCCATCGGCCGCGACGGGACGTTGACCGTCATCAAGGACCTAAACCTCAAGGAGCCCTATATCGGCCGCACCCCCATCGTCTCCGGCGAGATCGCCGAGGATGTCACCCATTACCTCACCGTCAGCGAGCAGACCCCCTCCGCTGTGGCACTCGGCGTGCTGGTGGAGCGCGACTGGACCGTCCGTCAGGCCGGCGGTTTTCTCGTGCAGCTGCTGCCGGGGGCAGGGGAGGAGACCATCGTGCGCCTGGAGCAGGCGCTGGAGGGCCTTCCCTCGGTGACAACGCTGCTCGATGAGGGTATGACCCCGCTCGACATCCTCCGTCGCGTCCTGCGCGATTTTGAGCTGGAGGTGCTGGAGGAGTCTCACAAGGAATACCGCTGCAACTGCTCAAGAGAGCGGGTGGAGCGCGCCCTTATCTCGCTCGGCCGCACCGAGCTGCAGGCGCTGGCCGGGGAGCAGGAGCTGACTGAGGTCGGCTGCCAGTTCTGCCCCCAGAAGTACGAATTCACCGCCGCTCAGCTGCTGCAACTGGCGGGTCTTTGATCCGCCGCAGGCGCTGCAAAAATTTTTCGAGAAATTTTGATTTTTTCTATTGACAATCGGGGAGGTTCCTGCTATAATAACATTCGTCGCCAAGAGATACGGCGCAGCAGGTGGGAGCAACTCCCCAACATGGCCCAGTAGTTCAGTTGGTTAGAACGCCAGCCTGT
>JAFQKL010000260.1 GCA_017396965.1 Clostridia bacterium | reverse complement strand
TCGTCCTCTTCGTCCTCGTCCTCTTCGTCCTCGTCCTCTTCGTCCTCTTCGTCTTCGTCCTCATCAAACTCCAGCTTACCGGCCTCAATCAGAGCCAGCCGCTTGTAGATCTCGGTAAAGAACGCAGCCACCTGCTTGCCGCCCTTGGCATCCACATCCACTTCGGCCTCTTCCATCGCCGCGGCGACGATCTCAACAGCGCCCTCAAAGGCATCCTCATAGAACTTCATCAGAATTCTCCTTTCCAGCTTCCCGCCGCCGGTCTTCCCGGTCGGCGAATATCAGGGCCGCGCCGCAACGCGAACCCGTTCTCACAGTGCGGACAAAACCAAAGCGCCTCCTGTCAGCCGCGGCGGCGGCCGGTGCCGCGCCGGGACTCGGTGTTGCGGCGTAAAGAGGACATCTTATCATCACTGTCCGCCTTGAATTTGCTCATCATTTCCTCGAAGGTGGTCGGCTGCGACACGGGCTTCGGCTGCCAGCCGACCCGCTTGCTTCCCGACCGCCGGGGCGGGCGCTGCTGCGGCTCCGCCTGCTGCAAAAGCCGCTTGATGGAGAGGTTGATCCTGCCGTTGTCATCTACACCGATGACCAGGACGCGAACCTCCTGATTTTCCTGCAAATGGTCGGAGACCTCCTTGACGAACCCGGTGGAGACCTCGGAAATATGCACCAGCCCCGTTCTGTTCTCGGGGAGCTGCACAAAGGCTCCGAACTTGGTGATGCCGGTCACGCGACCCTCATAAATAGCGCCCACTTCGATCTGCATATGTCTTTACTTTTTCTCCCTGTGTGTAGTATTGCCGCAAAAGGGGATCAGCCCGGGATCGAGACGAAAACCTTCTCATCCGGCTCCGCGAGGCCCAGCTTCTCCTGCGCCACCCGGGCCACCTGTTCATCGGTCAGCCCCTTGTCGATCTCGTTTTGCATGGTCTGATTGCGGATCTCCAGCTCGGCGTTTTCCTTGCGGTAATGCTCGGCCATCCGCCGTTTTTCGGCGATCTGCACCTGAAGATCCACGATCTGCACCGAGGCGTAAAGAAAAAAGACGATCAGTGCCAGCTTGAGCACAGTCCCCTGTCTGACCCGTTTCATCCCTTCGCCTCCTTTCCCGTTTCAAACGGCGCGCCCTGCATTTGCTGCAGAACTTCTCATTCTTATTATCGCAGAAAGCGCGGAGCTTGACAAGTGGCATTTTGCACAACCGGACAAGAATTTTCACACCCTTCCGCGCCCCCCGCGCCGCGCCCCCACCCACCAGCATCACCGGGCGGCTCAAACTGAGGTGGTACAGCAGCGCGCCAAGCAGCGACGCAGCGAAAATGAACAGCCGCGGCTGCCCCTGGTTGACGACGAGGAGAAACAGCACACACCCGCCGACAGCAGCAGCCAGAAGAGCAGGTCCTGAAGAAACAGCGCCGCCCGCCCCGCGGGGCAGAGCTGGCGCCAGATGCGAAAGCCGTCGTACAGCAGCATCCCCGCCGCGCCGAACAGCATCGAGCAGCCCACCAGCCACAGCTCAAAAGAGGTGGAAAAATCCATCGCCGCCTAGCCGAAGATGCGGCTGAGCAGCCCGGGACGGCGAGGGGCGTGGTCGGCGTACTCCATCAGGTCGATCAGCCCCTCGATCTGCAGCTCGCCCGTCTCCACCGAGAGACGGTTGATGTGCAGCCCCTCGCCGCGCAGCGTCAGCGCGCCCTCCACTGTGTCCAGCAGAATCTCATGCTCATCGAAGCTGACCACATCCTCCACCCCCGACACGAACAGGCTCTCCCGCCCCTCCAGCGCCAGCCGGTGACCCGACGGCTTTTTCTTGTCTTGGTTCATCTGCAACACTCCCGCACGGTAGGATACCGTTTTGTCCATACCTATGCGGCAGCGGCCGCCGATATGCGAAGCCGTCTCACTGCGACTCCAGCACCTCATACAGCGCCGCGGCCTCCTCTTTGCGCACGTGCTCCGGCACCGCCAGCACCTTCACCTTGAGCACACGCTCGCCAAAGGCGATCTCGATCACATCGCCCACCTTGACATCGTACGCCGGCTTGACCACCCGGCCGTTGACGCTCACCCTCTGACCCGAGGCGGCATCGTTGGCCACGGTGCGGCGCTTGATGATGCGGGACACCTTGAGGTATTTATCCAGTCTCATGGGAAACACTCCTTGTTATATTTGAAGATGATTTTACAAATTCTCCGACCGGCGAAGCTCAGCCGCCGTCGGTCCCCAGCCGCAGCACTCCGCTCAACGAGTCGAGCGACGCAAAAAAGGCACAGTGCGGCGCACGGCTGCAGGTCCAGCTTGCCCCGAGCCGCCCCGCTGTTTCGTGTCGCTCTATCAGCGCCGCCCCGCAGGAGGGACAGCGCCCGGCGGCCACCGCCCGCATGGCCTCCTCCTCCGTCACCGCCGCGGGCGCGGGCGGGGCAGGGGAGAGCAGGTCGCTGAGATGGGCGACGCGGCGGCGTCCACTGCAGAGAATCGCGCCGTCGAGGGCGGCGATCTCATAGGGACAGTCGGCGCAGTCGTCCTGGACATTGGCATACGGCTTGCCCCGCCACAGCCGCTTTCGCAGCGGGCAGTAGTCGACGTGCGAAGCCAGCCCCCGCCGCACAATCTCCCGCCGGTCGGCCGCTTCGCAGAACAGGCGGTAGACCCGCTCGGCCACGGCGTTGTACCGCCAGCTCTTGAGGGCGTGGTCGGTGAGCAGCAGCCGCGCCAGCTCCTCCTCTGTCAGCGAATGATCGAGACGGCTGAGGTCGATCTCCAGCGTCGACACCCCCATCTCCCGCAGCCGCGCCAGCTTCTCGCCGTCCACCCGGTGGGTGACGAAGATCTCCACAAACAGCCGCTTGCCGCCGCTCGTGACCACCACATCCGGCACCACCCCCTCCAGGTGACACTCCAGCTCCACCTGATCCACCGCGATCTCCCGCGCCTCAGCCACCGTCTCGGCGTCTTTGCGGGTGTTGAACTCCACCCGCACGGCGGGGATCACCAGCCGCCCGGCGCGGCGCAGCAGTTCTTTGGCCATCAGGTGCAGCGAAGTCTCGTAGCCGTAAGCACAGTCGCCGCCCCGGTGGTGGGAGAAGTGGTGCAGCATCCGCGCCCCCTTCTTGGCCACCAGCCGTTCGCCGCAGGCAGGGCAGAGGCAGCCGCAGGCAAGGCCGCTCTCCACCTCGCGGACGCTGACCGGCGCGCCGTCCCGCAGCCCCCAGGTCAGCCGCGGCAGACCGCGGCGGGACGTCCCTTGCTGCTCCACGCCGTCAGCCGCGGGAAATGCCGCGGTTGACCGCCCCTGCCGGCATCTCTCCCCTGGCCCCGGCGATGGTGTACTCCACCGACTTGCGCTGCAGATCGGCATAGGCCTCCACCCCCTGATAGGCGACATGGGGGGTGAGCACCACATTTTCCAGCTCCGGCAGCGGACTGTCCTGCGCCAGCGGCTCCGTCTCAAAGACATCCAGCCCCGCGCCGCGAATCTTGCCGCTCTTAAGCCCCTCCACCAGCGCCGCCTCCTCGATCAGCGCGCCGCGGCCGGTGTTGACCAGCACCACCCCGTCCTTCATGCGGGCGATGGCGGCGGCGTCGATGATGTGGTACGACTCCTCGGTCAGGGGGATGTTGGTGGCGATCATGTCGCACTGCGCAAAGATCTCCTCCTTGGTGGCGACCCGCTCCACCCCGTGCTCTGTAAACACCGCGTCTTCCAGATAGGGATCAAAGGCCAGCACCCGGCAGCCGAAGGAGCGCATGGTGCGGGCGACGTTGCGGGCAATCCGCCCGAAGCCCAGCAGCCCCATGCACTGGCGCGACAGACGGTGGATGGGCGGGCCGAAGTTTAGGCCGTTGCGGGTATAAGCGCCCTCGCGCACCTTGCGGTCGTACAGCACCACCTTGCGCACCACCGCCAGCAGCAGCGCCACCTGATGCACCGCCACCTCCTCGGCCGCGTAGTCGGGCACGTTGCAGACGTAGATCCCCCGCTCGCTCGCCGCCGCCACGTCAATCGTCTCATACCCCATCGCCGAGCGCACGATGGCCTTCACCGACCCGTCCAGCCGCTCGATCAGCGCCCGCGGGAAGGGCCGCAGGCTGGTGAGAATGGCATCCACCCCGCGCGCCGCCTCCAGCAGGGCCTCATCCTCCTCAGGAGAGGGTTTGGCGGAGAGGCCGGTCAGAACCTCGCAGTCCACTCCCGCCTCGGCAAAGAGGGGGAGATAGGCGTCGTAATTCACGCCGCCATGTTCGTTTAATAAAATCAAAGCTTTCATGGTCAGGCTCCTTTTTTGAAATTCCGCAAGACAGCTTCATTATACCGTACTTTGCACCGCCGCACAACCGAAAAATCCGCCCGCTTCTTAACTCCCGGTTATGCTTAGGCCCCCTCGGCCTGAACACGGCTCGGTTGTGCAGGGGACGTCTGTCTGTTATAATGGGGACAGAATTCACAACAAGGAGAAGCCGCCATGCCGATGAACCGCATCCTCGCCGCGCGCCGCAAGGCCCTTGGGCTGACGCAGGAACAGGTCGCCGCCCACCTCGGCGTCACCGCCCCGGCGGTCAGCAAGTGGGAAACGGGGGCCACCAGTCCCGACATCTCCCTCCTGCCACCCCTCGCCCGCCTGCTGCAAACCGACCTCAACACCCTCTTCGACTTCGCACCGACGCTGTCGCCGCAGGAGCTGCGCCGCTTCTGTAATGAGCTTGCCGACCTCGCCGCCGCCGACCTCCCAGCCGCCTTCGCCCTCGCCGAAACCAGGCTCCGTGCCTACCCCCACCACGAGGCCCTCCGTCTCAACACCGCCATTCTTCTGGACAGCCACCTCGCGCAATCCGACCTCCCGACCCCCCGGCGCGAATCCTGCGAAGCCCGCCTGGACGAGCTTTACAGCTCCCTCACCCACAGCGACGATGAGGCCATCCGCACCACCGCCATCCACATGAGCGCCGCCCGCGCCCTCCGTCAGGGCCGCCCGGACGACGCGGGCGCCCTGTTCGCCGCCCTCCCCGACTCCGCCGCCCTGTCCGCCCCTCTGCCCGATAAGCAGCAGCTGCAGGCCGCACACGACCTCCGTCTGGGCCGCGCCGCGGAGGCGGCGACGGCGCTGCAGACCCTGCTGCTCCGCCAGGCCGCCCGTCTGCAGACCAGCCTCCTCCAGCTGGCCGAGGCGGAGGCCGCCGCCGGCGACGACGCCGCCGCGGCAGAGGTCGCCCAAAAGACCGCCGATCTTGTCGCCCTGCTTGACCTCTGGGACTACGGCAGACACCCCGCCGCCTGGTCCCTCGCCCTGAAACATGGGGCCGCGCAGCAGGAAGACCCCGCCCCCCTCCTCCGCCAGCTCGAACAGCTGCTCTGCGCCCTCACCACCCCCTGGCGCCCCGAAACCTCCGTCCTCTACCGCCGCATCGCCCCCACGCTGCAGCCGACCGACCCCGCCCCCCTCCTCCGCTCCGTCCTCGCCGCGCTGAAAACCGACCCCGCCGTCGCCCCCCTCCGCCGTCACCCCGAATTCGCCGCCCTGATTGAGCGGTACCAGGCCCCATGACAAAAACCGCGGATCCCCGTTTCAGGGAATCCGCGGTTCGTGTTTTCAGAATGTTCGTGGGACAGGGCGCCGTCTCACATCGTGCTCGGCGGAAGATCCCGCAGCCCCACCAGCAGGCAGCCGTCCAGCCAGGGAATGTCCCGGCTGTCGAGAAAAGCGGTGATCTCCTCACTGCCGGCACCGGGCTGAATCACCACGCCCTTGTACGGCAGGCGGCACTCCCGCAGCAGCTCGATTCCCCGCTCGGGGCGGATGCAGAGGTCGACAATGTCAATCTCCCCCTCCACCTCGTTGAGTGAAGCCAGCTCCTTGCCGACGCACTGCACCCGGTAGCCCGCCTCCTGCATGGCTTTTTTGATGATGGAGGCGTACTTCTCTTCTCTGAGCGTATCGCCGACAATCACGAAAGAGTGCTGCTGCATGACTTCAGACAGTGTCATGGCCGTTGCCCCCTTCCAAAGCCGCCCCCGGTCAGGAGAGCAGGCCGAGGATCTTGTTCTTCGGCATCGCGCCGGTGGAGCGGTTCACCACCTCGCCGTTTTTCACCACCATCAGGGTGGGCACACCGGCGATTTCAAAGCGGGTGGCCAGCTCCGGCTCCTCATCGACATTGATCTTCACCACCTTGATGTCCTCCCGCTCGGCGGCGATTTCGTCCATCAGCGGCACAACCCGGCGGCAGGGGCCGCACCAGGGGGCCCAGAAATCGAGAAGCACGGGGACGGTGCTGTTCATTACTTCCTGCTCAAAGTTGGTCTTGGTCACGTTCATCGCGGTCATTTCATTCCATCCTTTCTCAAGTCAGGCGACCGGCCTTGCCGACCGCCGGTTTTCTTT
>JAFQKL010000259.1 GCA_017396965.1 Clostridia bacterium | reverse complement strand
TGGCCGGTCGAGGTGATGATCGACAAGTTCAAGCGCTGCGAGGAGGCGGGCGCCTTCGCCATCGCCACCGATCTGGACGGCGCGGGACTGGCCCTCGTGCAGGGCGGCGCCGTCCCCGTCCAGCCGCACACGATCCGGGATCTTGAGCGCCTTTGCGCCTCGGTCAAGCTGCCTGTGATCATCAAGGGCGTGATGACCCCCAAGGGGGCGAAAAAGTGCCTCGAGGCGGGAGCGGCCGGCATCGTCGTCTCCAATCACGGCGGACGCGTGCTGGAGCAGTCCCCGGCGCCGGTGGAGATGCTGTCCGCCATCGTCGCCGAGGTGGGCGACAAGATGACCATCTTGATGGACGGCGCCGTCCGCACCGGCTCCGACCTCTTCAAGATCCGCGCTATGGGCGGCCACGGCGCCCTCATCGGCAGACCCTATGCCATCGCCGTCTACGGCGGGGACAGCGAGGGCGTCTCCTGCTACAGCAACAAGCTCAAGTTCGAGCTGCGCGAGGCGATGATGATGACCGGGGCCAACACGATCGACGAGATCCAAAAGGAGATGCTCTTCCTCCCCGACTGGGCGAAATAAAAGGACAAACAAGAGAAATGAGAGGAACAACCCGCATGAAGCTGTTTGCAGTTGATCTTTACAGCCTCACCCCCGAGGACATCGCCGCCATCGAAGCCTTAGGCTACGAGGTGACGGTGGCCAAGCCCGATCAGGCGCCCGACGAGGTCTGCCGCGATGAGGAGATCGAGGTGGCGCTGTGTGAACACGGCTATCTCAAAAAGCACATGGGCAAGATGCCCAACGTCAAGATGATCCAGATGACCTACGCGGGACTGGACCTGATGGGCCCGGAGCTGTTTGAGGTCTACAAGGATGCCGCCATCTGCGGCGGCAGCGGCATCTATGGGGTGCCGCTGGCCGAGTGGAGCGTCTCCAAGGTGCTGGACATCTACCGCTGCGAGCGCCATTTTGAGCAGCACAGAAAAGAGCATAAGTGGAGCTGGGAGGGCAGCACCGAAACGGCCGAGCTTTGGGGCAAAACCGTGCTCCTGCTCGGCACCGGCGACATCGGCGCGGCCTGCGCCCGCCGCTTCGGTGCCTTCGGCTGCCGGGTGATCGGCGTCAACACCACCGGCCGCGCTGTGGAGGGGTTTGACGAGTGCCACCCCATTTCGGCCCTCGATCCGCTGCTGCCCGCCGCCGACGTGGTGGTGGTCTGCCTGCCCCGAACCCCCGCCACCATCGGCCTGCTCGACGCCTCCCGCCTCGCCGCCCTGAAGAAGGGCGCGGTGCTGGTGGTCAACTCCCGCGGCCGCATTATCGACGAGGAGGCCCTCTGCCGCCTTCTGGACGAAGGCCACCTGAAGGGTGCGGCGCTCGACTGCTTCGCCACCGAGCCGCTGCCGGAGGATTCGCCCCTGTGGAGCCAGAAAAACCTCTCGGTCACCCCCCACCGCGGCGGCGTGACCAAGGCCATCCGCCGCTTCGTGCTGCGGCGCTATCTGGACAATCTCGCGCGATACAGGGACGGCCGTCCGCGGCTGGCCAGGATCGACTACAGCCGCGGCTATTGAGAGGGGAGGTAACAACCGTGTCCGACAACAGAAAAATCGCCGTACTCATCACCGATGCCATGCCGCTCACCGCGGAGCAGACCGCCGAGATCGAAGCCCTCGGCTACGAGGTCACCCGCTGCGGCGACACCGAGACCCTCCCCCCTGAGGAGGCCGCCCGCTTTGAGGTGGTGCTGGGCTTTAAGTTCTTCACCAAAAACGCCCTGGAGCATTTCAAGAACCTGAAGTTCCTCCAGTGTATCGCCACCGGCATTGAAAATGTCCCGGTGGAGCAGCTCAAGGGGACCGGGATTCTGGTCAGCAAGGGCAAGGATCTCTACAGTATTCCCATGGCCGAGTGGGCCGTCTGGCGGCTGCTGCAGCACTATAAAAAGGGCCGCGACTTCGCCCGCTGGCAGGAGGAGCGCCGCTGGGTGAGAGCGCAGTGGGTGCCTTATGACAGTGACCTTGACGATCTCTACGGCAAGACGGTCGGCATCATCGGCACCGGCGACATCGCCGCCGCCCTCTGCCGCCTGCTGCGCGGCTTTGAGGTGGAGGCCATCTACGGCATCAACAGCAACGGCCGCCCCCTGCCCGAATACGACGCCTGCTACACCCCCGATCAGCTGAAGGAGCTGGCCGCGAAAAGCGACATCCTCGTCTCCCTCGCCCCCCTCACCGACGCCACCCGCGACTCGATCAACGCCGAGGTGCTCTCCTGCATGAAGGACGGCTCGGTGCTGGTCAGCCTCTCCCGCGGCGGTGTGGTGGTGACCGAAGACGTCATCGCCGCCCTTGACAGCGGCAAGCTGGGCGCCTTCCTCGCCGACGTGGTCAAGGAGGAGCCGATCAAGGCGGACAACCCCCTGTGGGAGATGGACAATGTCTACCTCACCCCCCACAACTCCTTTATCAGCGATCAGCGCAGCCACCGTCTCTTTGCGCTGATGCGCGACAACCTCGCCCACTACGCCGCCGGTGAGCCGATCGAGGCGGTGGTGGATCTCTCCAAGGGCTACTGATGTCCCGCGCTGTCAAAACGGTCGACGACTGCCTTGCGGCCTGCCCCCTCTTCGCCGGTCTCACCGGGGAGCGGCTGGAGGAGGCCCTGCGCTTTTTCGACGCCCGCGAGAAGACCTACAAAAAGGGGGCCGCGCTGGTGCGGCAGGGCGACGCCATCCCCGCCTTCGGCCTGGTGCTGGAGGGGATGGTGCGGGTCTGTTGCCACGATATGCAGGGCAACCGCGTCATCATGGCCACGGTGGGGCCGGGCGGCACCTTTGCCGAATCGCTCTCCTACTTAAAGGTGACCGCCAGCCCCATTGATGCCGAGGCGGTGGGGGACAGCCGCGTGCTCTGGCTGACCACCGCCCGCCTGCACGGCTCCGTGCGCGGGGGCGGCGGCTGCGACTGTCAGATGTCCGACCGCTTCACCGCCATGCTGGCCCAGCGCACCTTGAGTATGAACGACCGCATCCAGGTGCTGAGCAAGCGCAGCCTCAGAGAGAAGCTGATGACCTATTTCTCCCAGCACGTCCGCCTGCGCGGCAGCCTCGCCTTTGAGATCGACATGGACCGCAGCGACCTCGCCGACTACCTCGGCACCGACCGCAGCGCCCTCTCCCGCGAGCTGTCGCGGATGCAGCGGGACGGGCTGATCCGCTACAGCAAAAACCGCTTTGAGATCATTCGGGCGGAGCTGCTGGAGGAGGAGCTTTGACCTGGTTTTTGCCCTCTCCCCGGCGCCGCAGCGGGTGGGATGGTACCCGCATGGGCTGACTTGACGCGTTGGTTTGGGGAGGGCTTGTACCGACGCTTTGAGGGGGG
>JAFQKL010000258.1 GCA_017396965.1 Clostridia bacterium | reverse complement strand
TTCTTGCGCTTGCGCACAAAGGAGATGAGATTGCTGTACCGGCGGATCTCCTTTGTGACCCCTATGTATTTGAGTTTCTCGGCATCCCTGAAAACAGGCCCGTGCTGGAGCGGGATTTGGAAGAGGCGCTGGTCCGACACATTGAAAAATTCCTGCTGGAGCTGGGACGAGGATTTATGTTCGTTGGAACACAGCAGCGGATCACCATCAACAACACCCATTATAATGTGGACATGGTGTTTTACAACAAGATCCTCCGAGCCTATGTTCTCATAGAGCTCAAGACAACAAGACTGACCCCCGAGGCCGCCGGGCAGATCAACCTCTACCTCAACTACTATGCCACCGAGGTCAACGACCCGGATGACAATCCGCCCATCGGCATCATTCTGTGTACAGAGAAGGATGCTGTGACTGCCGAGTACGCTTTAGGTGGTCTTTCCAACAACATCTTCGCCTCACGCTATGTGCTGTATATGCCAAACAAGGACCAGCTGATCGCCGAAGTGGAGGCAGTACTGAATCGGTGGCATGACAGAGAAGTGGAGGGCGCACTGCCCGAACACCTTTGACAACAAGCGAGGCAGCGATTGCAGAGCTGATTTCGGGACATCTATAGTGAGCAGCAGGGCCAGGTTTATCCTTCCCCTTAAAATGCGGGCGGCGAAAAGCCGCCCGCATTTTGGTGTTTACAGAGATTTTCCCCCGTAATTTCCGGCGGATTCCTTCGGCCGCAGCGGTCCGGAAGGGGGGAGGACAACAGAGGCGCTGACGCGGGGGCCTGCGTCAGCGCCTCTGTTTGTAAGGAGAGAACCGATTGTCACGCAGCGGCGCCCTTTCGCAGGGCGCGAAGGGCCAGCCCGATCATGAGACCGACCATCGCCGGCACAACCCAGCCGAGGTTGATGCCGTAAAAGGGGAGGAAGCGGTCGGCAAAGGAGATCAGCCCCTCGAGGTGCAGCCCCTGCTTCAGTGCCGCGGGGAGGGTTTTCAGCAGATCAAACACCGCCGCCGCCAGAGTGAGGGCGGTGACGCAGACATACACCACCCGGTCGTGGTCAAACAGCTTGCCCGCCAGCGCCAGCAGGATCAGGGTGATGGTGGGCGGATAGAGGAACATCAGCACCGGCAGGGAGTAGTCGAGGATGGTGCTGAGGCCGAAGTTGGAGACGCCGAAGGAGAAGGCGGTGAAGAGGATAGTCCAGGCCTTGTAGGAGAGGGTCTTGGGGAACATCCGGGTGAAGGCCTCGGCGCAGCTGCTGACCAGGCCGATCGAGGTCTTGAGGCAGGCTAAGGTGACGGTGAAGGCCAGCACCAGGCTGCCGAAGCTGCCGAGGTAATGGCCGGCGATCTGGGCGAGGGCGATGCCGCCGTTTTCCGACGTCTCAAACAGCCCGCGCGACTGGGCGCCCATGAGGATGGTGAGCATATAGATCACCGCCATCAGCAGGCCGGTGAGGATGCCGGACTGCAGCACGTCTTTGGCAATCGCCGTATCGTCGGTCACGCCCATGCTGCGGACAATGTCGATCACCAGAATGCCGAAGGCGAGGCCGGCGATGGCGTCCATCGTGCCGTAGCCCTCCACGAAGCCGGAGAACAAGGCCCCTGTCTGATACGCCGCCGCCGGCTCGATGGCGGAGGCGGAGGCGGCGGGGCGGCTTAAGGCTGTGAAGACCAGCACCGCCAGAAAGAGGAGAAACAGCGGGTTGATGATCTTGCCGATCCAAACCGTGATGCCCGCCGGGCGCAGCGAGAAGAACAGCACCAGCGCGAAAAAGCAGGCGGAGAAGATCAGCAGCAGCGGCGCTGAATTTGTGCCCTCCTTCAGCATCGGCTGGATGCCGGTGGTAAAGGAGGTGGTGGCGCAACGGGGAATGGCGAAAAAGGGGCCGATGGTGAGGTAGAGCAGGCAGGTGAAACAGTAGCTGTAGCCCTCGCCCACCTTGGTGGAGAGCGACTGCAGACCGTCTGAATGGGTGATGCCGATCGCCGCCACGCCGAGGATGGGAATGCCGACGGCGGTGATGATAAAGCCGATCATGGCCGGCAGCACGCTGCGCCCCGCCAACTGTCCGAGGTGGACGGGGAAGATCAGGTTGCCCGCGCCGAAAAACATTCCGAACAGGGTGCCGGCAACCAGCACCCGCTGCTTGAAGTCAAGTCTCTTTTGCATCAGGGTCAGTCCTTTCCGGTGAAGTGCAGTTTGTCAGAACGCTGCCGCGGAGGTCGCCCGGTCGGGACGGCTTTGTCCGCCAGCCGCGCAAACCTGTCTTCCGCTTCAGGGATCGCTTTCAGTATAGCACTCCTCTTGTCATTTGGGAAACGACTGTTTATAATAGAGATATGAGAAAACGTCATACCCATGTCAAGATGGGGTGGGAGGAACCATGGAGAGCAGAAAACTGGAGATTCTGATGATTGCCGCCGATCTCGGCAGTCTGAGCCGGGCCAGCGAGGTGGTTGGCTACACGCAGTCGGGCCTCAGCCATATGATGGACGCCCTGGAGAAGGAGGTGGGCTTTGCGCTGCTCAAGCGCGGCCCGGGCGGGATTCGCCTCACCGAGCAGGGCGCGCAGCTGATGCCGGCCATCCGCGAGTTTTTGCAGGCAAACGCCAATCTGGAACAGCGGATTCGGGAGATCGCTGAAAGCGAGCCGTCCGTCATCCGCGTGGCCGCCTACTCCAGCATCTCCATGCACTGGATGCCGGAGATTCTCTATCGGTTTCGCCGGCTCTGTCCGCAGCTCCATGTGGATCTGCGCATGGTGGACCACGCCCTGGAGCCGTTTGAGCTGCTGGAGAGCGGGCAGACGGACGTGATCTTCGCCAGCCGTCAGCAGTATGCCTGCTGCGACTGGACGCCGCTCTATCACGAGCGGATGTATGCCATCCTGCCGCGGGACTACCCCCTCAGAGAAGAGGGGGGCTTCCCGCTGAAGGAGTTTGAAGGGCTGGAGTTCATCATGCCCTGGGGCCGGTTTGACAAGGAGGTTCACGCGGCCATGGCCCCGGTGGGGGTGCAGCTGAACGCCCGCAGCCCCCGGGTGGACGATGAGACGGTGATCCGCATGGTGGGGCGGGGACTGGGCGTCTCGATGATGAGCGAGCTGATGATCCGCGGCCGCACCGACGATGTGCTGTGTGTGCCGGTGCAGCCTCCCGCCATCCGCGAGCTGGGGATGGGGACCCATGTCAGGCAGCGGGAGACCGAGGGCATCCGCAGGCTCAAGGAGTGCGTGATGCAGTTTGTTGAGACGCTGCCCTCCGCTCAGGCCGCCGCCAGCTCCCAGATCTGCGAAGCCTCGCCGCTGTAAGGGGTCAGCAGCAGCTTGCCGTTTTTCTCGGTGACGCAGAGCGAGGGGTTGTAGGCCAGGCGGAGGATGCACTTCTTTTCAAAGAGCGAGACGCTCTGGAGGACAAACTGCTGCGTGGTGTCCGCGGCCAGCTTCTTGTAGAGATTCATCTTCGTGTTCTCGGATGGGGTGTCCGAGGCGGCGTTGAGCACAACCTTGCTGTCCTTGGGGGACAGCACATCGCAGCCCTGCGCGGCGCTTAAGGTGAAGACGGTGTTCTTCCCCGAGCCATCGCCCATCGAGACGGTTTTTTTCGAGGTGTTGTACTGCATCGTCCGGCGGCTGGCCTGGTTCACCAGGCGGTAGCTGCCGGCGGGGACCTTCTGATTGGCCCAGAGGACGCCGCCCGAATCCTCTTCGCAGAGGGTGAGGTTGTCGGCCTTGATCCAGGCGCCGTCCACCCGGTAATACTGCTCACCGCTCTCGCGGTTGAGGGCCGACGCGGTGGCATAGACCAGCGCCCCCTTCTTGCAGCTGCGCACGGCGGCAGCGCCCGCTTCGGGCCAGGCCAGCGCGCTGCACTTGCGGTTTGCCTTCAGCAGCAGCGAGACGTCGCTCTGCTCAAGATCCAGAATCGGCGCGAAGTGGTAGCCGTTTTCCTTGAGAACGGTGGTGACGCGGCGGTCGACAAAGAAGGCCTCATCGGCGGCGATGGTGTCGTTGAGCGCCCAGATGTCCACCTTGCTCTTGACGCCCTTGACCTTGGCCCAGCCGGAATAGGGCTTGTCGCTGACCTCGACGTGCAGGTGGTTGCCGGTCGCGTAGCCGTGGTCGGACTCCAGGCAGATCAGCGAGCCGGCGGCGATCTTCTGACCGGCCTTGTACTTGGCGAGATCCTTGTTGCTGACATGGATCAGCATCAGCGTCACCTTGGAGACTTTGCCGTTTGCCAGCAGCACCTTGCCCTTGCTCTCGAGAAACAGGGCGTTGCAAAGGTCGGACTTGGCGTGGTAGACGCGCTTGACCACCAGATCGACGGGGGCGTAAAAGCCGTCCGCGCCGCTGTCCTTGCCCGCCACGTCAAAGGCATCGGTGCCGACATGGGTGCCGACGCCGGCCGGCTGGGTGACCTTCAGGTACTCCATCGGGAAGGTCAGAATCGGGGTGCCGTCCTCGCTGAAGTGGACGAAGTCCATGTTGCTGCCGGGGTTTTTCGTGGCCGCGGCGGCGGAGAGCGGGAGGGCGGCGAGGGCCAGGGACAGCGCCAGCAGGGCGCGGATCAGCTTGCGAAGTTTCATCATTCGTACTCATCCTTTCCGTTCGGTTGGGTTCTTGTGAAGGGGGGGCGGGGTTTCTTTCTGACCCTATCCTAGCACCTTTTGACGGAAAGGAAAAACGCCGCTGCCCAAACGTGTCAAAATCGGCGGAGGTGCGGTGACGCGGGAGCTGACTGGGGTGCGGTGGGATGGTTGACCCGGCAGTTGCCCTGCAGGCGGCCGCCTTGCGGGGGACGGATTTTTTGAAAATCTCCACCCCTCAGAGCCCTTGACAGACCTGACCTTTTGCGCTGACGCAGGTGCTGTGGGAGGGGTGGGACTGTGCGGCAGGGAGCTACGCGGTGGGTGGGACTTGTGGGGATAACGCTGCATGGTGGGGGTGTCTGCGGTCTTTCGGGCGAAAAAATCCCCGCCGGACACCCGGCGGGGACTTTTGTGCAGATCAGCTTATTGGCCTTCTCAGCTCCCGAACCAGCAGATACGAGCCGTCCGCGCGCCAGACGGGGATCAGCCCCGTCTCCGACGGCTCCGGGCCGCTGCGGCGGTCGGGCAGGCGGCCTGTGACCTTCGGGATCTGATCCTCGCAGGGACAGCCGGAAAAGGCGTGGACGCCGATGGCCGTCACCCCGTCCGGGACTACCACCTCCCGCAGGTTGAGATCCATGGAAAAGAGGCGGACGTCGATGGTCTGAAGCCCCTTTGGCAGCACCGCCCTGCGCAGCTTGCGGCAGAGGGAAAAGGCGCCCATGCCGATCTCCTCCACGCCGTCGGGGACGACGAGCTCCTCCAGCCCGCAGAAGGCAAAGGCCTCCGCCCCGATCTGCCGCAGCGCGGAGGGCCGGGCGAAGCGCACCTCCTTCAAACGGGTACACCCGGCAAAGGCCAGCGCCCCGATGGACACCACTTCCTTCGGGATCACCACAAAGCCAAGCCAGTCCCCGGCACCGCGAAACGCCATCGGCCCGATGACCTCCGGGCGGGACGGCGTAAACCCGCCGCGAAACGGCCCGGATTGCCGCGAGAAGCCGCGGGAGAAGAACTCGCCCAGATCAACCTCAGCGGCGCGGCCCGGCCCCTGGGACAGGGCCTCGAGGTCAAATCCGCACAGCTCCCCGCCCTGCCGCTGCACGCGAAGCAGGACACTCCGCTCCCCGGCGTGGCCGCTTTTTTCCCGCAGCGCCAGCAGCTCGTCGGCGACATCCTGAGCGGTGAGGGCATAGCCCCGAACCAGCCGCAGATAACGGACGGTCACATTCTGCCCGCCGAGATAGACCCAGTACTCCGCCGCCCCCTCCTCCTCGCTGACGCCGAACACCAGCGTCCCCTCCTGCCGGGAGGGGGCAACCCCGTCGCTGCGCAGCCGGAGGACAAAGCGGAGCCGTTCCAGAAAGGCAAAGGCGTTTTTGGCGGCAAAGGGGAACCCCGCCGGGGGGCGGGAGCCGCCGAGGAGGGAGGAAAAGCGGTCAAAATCGGCAGCCTCCGCCAGGGTGCAGAGGTTGCGCAGGAAGGTGAGCGTATCCATCAGCGTCGCCCGCATCCCCTCGCGCTCCCGCAGCGTCTCGGCCACGAGCGGGTGGACGCTGACCAGCTGCCGCCCCTCGCGGCAGTCGGCCTTTACCCAGCTGCGCCGGATCAGGCGGTTCAGCGCCGTGCGCGCCCGTGTCTCTTCGCCGTGGTCGCCGACGATCTGACAGAGGCTCCCGGCATCCAGGAACGCCGCCGGCGCGCGGGAGAGCAGCACCAGAATGGCGCGTTCCGCCGCCGAAACATCCTGGGTGAGCAGGTCGGCAAACAGGCGTCTGAAGTGTTCCGCCGCGCTGCCGACCGCATAGCGGCCGTCCTTGGAGGAGAGCAGCTCCTGTCCGGGCCCTCCCTCCGCCAGTATCCGCTGCTGCTCACAGAGGCGGCGAAGCTGCGCCGGCGTCAGCTGCGGATCCTCCCGCAGCGCTGAGGCGATCAGGTCGGTGGCATAGGTGTGGTAGCCGAGATAGCGCAAAATCGCCGCCAGATCGGCCTCGTCCTGCTGATCCAGTGGACGGGGGCAGACCCGGCGAAAGAGCGCCAGACTGAGCTTCGCGTCGCTCTCCACCGCCACCACCGCCACACCGGGCAGCGAGGCGACCCGCGCCATGCGGGTGGTGATCAGCACCCTGGCCCTGCCGGATCCCGCGAGGAAATCTGACAGCGCCGTAAGATGCTCCGGCCCTTCAAAGTCGTAGTTGTCGAGAAGAATCAGGTTGTGCTCGTCCAGCTGCCGGATGCAGTCCTCGGCCTCTTTGGAGGAGGAGCAGTTTAAGACGGTCAGTCCGTCGCGAATGGCGGCTTCGCCGGTCGGGTTCTCCACCACCGCCAGCTCCATGCCGTCAAACGCTGCGGCGGACTCCATCGCGAACTGCCGCGCCGCCTCCGTCTTGCCGACCCCGCCCGGCCCCAGCAGAACCACGGCCCTGTGCCCCTGGTCAAAGGCCTCGCGAATCTGCCGCACCACCTCGTCCCGGGGCACAAAGCAGCCCTCGCCCCGCGTGGGGCGGATCTCCTTTCTGCACAGCCTCGGCAGACCGGCAAGGCGGGGGTCGGTCAGCGCGATCAGCGCGTCGAGACGCTGGATCACCGCCTCCATGTCCGGCAGGCGGGTGGCGGGGGAGGTGCAGATGGTGTGGTTGAAGAACTCCTCCAGCAACAGGCGGGTCCTGCCCGTCATCCGCTCTGGCCACCGGCTCTCCGCAAACGGAATCGGCGCGCAGCTGCCCCCCTCCAGACGGGTGGGCAGGCGGCCGAACAGCTTTTCAAACAGCAGCACCCCAAGGGAGTACACATCCGCAGCCGGCCCGATCCGTCGGCTGCTGCCGCTATGCACCTCCGGGCCGCCGTAACGCGGCGAGGTGTACAGCGGCGCCCCCGGATCCCGCTGCCGCTCGATGGGGACAAAGCTGTCGCAGTCCACCAGCGCCGCCCCCTCCCGGCCGCTGCCCGGTGTGAGCAGAAACACATTGGCGGCGGAGAGGTCGAGATGCAGATACCCCTGCTGATGGGTGCGGCGGACAGCCTCGGCCAGATAGCGGCCGTTTCGCAGCAGCTGCCAAAGGCTCTCCTCCTCCACCTGATGGTAGGGGACGCCGTGTTCAAAACTGTGCAGCGACCAGAGATGGCCGTCCTCCCCGCGGAAGACGCCCCAGAGATGGGCGATGCCGCTCACCTCCCGGAGCAGGGCAAACTGCAGCCGCACCGTGCGCAAAAAACGCTGCTCCTCCGGCGCCTTCTGCGAGAGACAGCGTTTCAGCCGCACCGGCCCGCCGGCCCCGTCCGCCCGCCGCGCGGCATAGACGGCGCAGCTGCTGCCGCGGCCCTCGGCCTCCCCTTCGAGGGAAAAGACCATGCGGTTGCCCGTTTCCCGCACTGCCACCGCGCCGTCCACCGTACCGTCGTCCGCGCCGCTGAGGGCGAGTTCCCGCAAAACAATCGGGTTTTTCAATTCTTCCATAGACAGACACCTCCTTTCGCCAGTGTACGCAAAAACCAAAGGACACCGCAAGGACGCCGACCCTTTCGTGTCACATTCCGCCCGCCCCCTGGCGGACAATGGCCCGCAGCGCCCGCAGCGGCTGCCTGGTGTGGGCGGCCAGCAGGAAGAGGCAGTCCAGCCCGTTGCCCTCATACAGCGCGCAGAACCCCGTCTCCCGCAGACTGCGGTTGGTCACGTCGCAGAACTCCTGAAAGCAGTTGGAATAGTCCTCCTCCTGATCGGCAAGCAGCTGATATCCCGCCTCGGGACACTGGCGGTTGGCCCTGCCGCAGCGCATCTGGCGGCACTGCGCGTAGAAGTAATAGAAGTTGAGCAGCAGCAGCAGCTTGCGCAGCCGCGTGTCGCTCACCGCCTCCTCCCTGCTCTCGGCTTCCGCTTCGAGCAGACGGCGGTGGATCTTCACCATGTCCTTGCACAGCTCCCGCCGCCGCAGCCGCAGCGGCCTCGGCAGCGGGCCGACCGCGGCGATGGGCGAGGCGTCCCCCTCCGGCAGCACCCCCTCCAGCAGCACGGTGAAGACGGTGTTGGCCGAAGGCTCCCCACTCAGCAGATCCTCCCCCCGCTTGCCGTCCATCCGTCCGAGCCGCAGCGCGGACTGCACCTCCCCCAGCACATAGGGCTGCGACGCCTCAAACAGCGCCAGAATCTCCTGACTGGCCGTGTAGCGCAGATGTTCCGGCCGGAAGGTGTCCCGGTGGTCCAAAAGGAAGGCCCGGAACGCCTCCTTCGTCTGCTGTGTGACACGGCCGGACAGCAGCGCCTGCAGCTGCTGATCAATCTCACAGGTTTCCAAAAGGACATCCGCTTCCGTTTGGCCGTGCGACGGGTCAGGCCGCTCCTGCATCTGCGGCTCGATTTCGCCAATCAGACGGGCGCTTTCCGCGTACCAATGCTCGGGATCCTGCGAGATGAAAAAGAGGTACACCAGCTCCCGCCACGACTTGCGGTTCCAGGGGGCATAAAAGGCCGCCCGGCGGAAAAAGGACCCGGTCTTCTCCCGGTCGAACCCCAGCAGGCCGCACAGCTGATAGAGATTCTCCCGCGTGGGGTCAAACCCCAGCTCCTGCACCCAGTCGGACTTGCCGCTGTGCAGGTCGATGCTCCCGTTCAGCCACCGGTGAATGGCCGGCTCCGCCACCCCCATCGCCTGCGCCCGCTCCTTTAAGAGCTTCATCTGCCTGCGGCGAAGGACCTTTTGCGCCGCCTCGTCATGCTGCGGCGTGATGCGCAGTTCCTCGTCGAAACACTCCTGCAGATACCAAAAAAAGCTGTTGCTCTGCGTCAGCGCCTGAAGATACCGCACTGCTTGGTCTGGATCGAAGTCCAGCGCCAGGTCGACCATATCCCCGGTGATCTGCAGGGTGCCAAGCTTCTCCTGAACGGACCGGGACATCCCCTCACCCCCTGTGCGTTTGATTCGGCACGCCCGCCGCAAGCGGGCTTCCAAGGCAAGCATACCGCAGTCCGCCGCAAAAGTCAACGGGAGAAGCCGGCCGGGGGCTGCGGGCCGGCGCGTTTTATGCTACAATAGGGACAGCGCCCACCGCGCCTTTTGAGAGGAGTGAAACACATGGTAAAGATCCTGTTTGTCTGCCACGGCAACATCTGCCGCAGTCCGATGGCGGAGTTTGTGATGCGGCAGATGGTGGAGGAGGCGGGGCTTTCGCAGCGGATCACCGTCGCCTCCGCCGCCACCAGTGCCGAGGAGCTGGGCAATCCCGTCTATCCGCCGGTGCGCCGTCTGCTGAGGGAGCGGGGGATTGACTGCTCCGGAAAGACCGCCCGCCGCCTCACCGCCGCCGACTATGCCGACTGGGACCTGCTCATCGGCATGGATGCCGCCAACCTGCGCAATATGCGCCGCCTGTTCAACGGCGACGAGAACGGGAAACTCCGCCTCCTCCTCGACTACACCGACCGCCCCGGCGAGGTGGCCGACCCCTGGTACACCGGCGACTTTGAAGCCACCTGGCGCGACGTCACCGCCGGCTGCCGCGGCCTGCTGGAGCAGCTGACGCAGGCGTGAGGTCGGCCGCCGTGTCGACGGGAAACGACAATTTTATCTCGGAAAACGGCCCGAAGCCGCTTGACATTTGTCCGAAAACAGGGTATCATCCATACCAGTGTTTTCGGACATTTTCTCTCCTCCCACTCCCAACCGACAGGAGGCACCATGCAGAACACCAACCGCTTCACCGAAGGCCCCATCCTGCTGCCGCTCATCCGCTTTGCCTTTCCCATGCTGCTCGCCAGCCTGCTGCAGGCGATGTACGGCGCCGTCGACCTGCTGGTGGTCGGCCGCTTCGGCGGGGCGCTGGCGGATGTCTATGTCTCGGCGGTGTCCACCGGCAGTCAGGTGATGCAGACCATGACCATCGTCATCACCGGCCTCTCGATGGGGCTGACCGTCTTTGTCGGCCGCAAGATCGGCGCCGGGCAGCGGGAGGAGGCGGGGCAGATCATCGGCAGCGGCATCTGGCTGTTCGGTCTTCTGGCGCTTGCCGCCACCGCCGGCATGGTGACGGCGGCCCCCGCCCTGGCGCGGCTGATGCAGGCGCCGGAGCGGGCGCTTGAGGCCACGGTGTCCTACATCGTCCTCTGCTCCGCCGGCACCGTCTTCATCGTCGCCTACAACCTGCTCGGCAGCATCTTCCGCGGCATCGGCGACTCCAAAATGCCGCTGCTGACGGTGGCCATCGCCTGCGTGATCAACATCTTCGGCGACCTGCTGCTGGTGGCCGGGTTTGACATGGGCGCCGCCGGGGCCGCCCTCGCCACCGTGGGGGCGCAGGCGGTGAGCGTGCTGCTGTCGGTCGTCATCCTCAAGCGGCGCCCCCTGCCCTTTGTGCTGACCAAAAGGGACATCCGCCCCGGCTATGCCGTCGGCGCCATCCTGCGGCTGGGGGTGCCGGTGGCGCTGCAGGACCTGCTGGTGAGCATCTCCTTTCTCGCCATCACCGCCATCGTCAACCGCCTCGGACTGACCGCGTCGGCCGGGGTCGGGGTGGCGGAGAAGGCGTGTGCCTTTTTGATGCTGGTGCCCTCTGCCTATATGCAGGCGATGTCCGCCTTTGTGGCCCAGAACATCGGCGCCGGCAAGCCGGAGCGGGCAGGGAAGGCGCTTTTGGGCGGCATCGCCTCTTCGCTGGCGGCAGGGGTGGTCATCGCCTGGTTCACCTTTTTCCACGGTGACCGCATGGCGATGATCTTCGCCAAGGATCCGGCGCTGATCACCGCCGCCGCCGATTACCTCAAGTCCTACGCCATCGACTGCCTGCTCACCGCCTTCCTCTTTTGCTTCATCGGCTATTTCAACGGCCTCGGCTGTACCACCTTCGTCATGCTGCAGGGCATCCTCGGCGCGTTCGGCGTGCGGCTGCCGGTCTCGTGGTGGATGAGCCGCCGGGTGCCGGTGTCGCTGTTTCACATTGGCCTGGCGACGCCGATGTCCTCCGCCGTGCAGATTGTTCTGTGTGCCGGGTATTTCCTGTGGCGAAATCGAAGGCGGCCGGTGTGAAATCTTACTATCATTTGTACGATCTTGACGAAAATATTCGAAAAAAATGTCTGTACCCCTTGTCAGCGCAGCCAGATTCTAGTATGATAATCTTATGTGTGTCGGCAGGATACCGTCAGAGCCGCCATCGCGCGGATCGGCGGGGATCCGACTGCCCTGCACAGGAGCGCCGCCCTCCCCAGCATTTTTGATGCCGTTTTAAGGCAGCAAGGAGGAATTGTATGGGCCGCATGGAATATAAGGATTACAACTCTCTGGTGATGGACCGCAGTGGCTCGATCGGCTATATCTGCGATATGGAGACCTATGAGATCCTCTACCTCTCCAGGGCCTGCATGGAGATCTGTGGACTGAGCAGTCCGGAGGAGTACCGCTCGCAGAAGTGCCACAAGGTGCTGTATGGGCTGGATGAGCCCTGCCCCTTCTGCACCAACGCCCGCCTCTCCAGTGAGGAGGACTACAACTGGGAGCATTACAACGAAAAGCTGGGCAGATGGTTTGACATCACAGACAGCCTCGTCCTCCTCGAAGGCAGCCTCTGCCGCCTCGAGATTGCCAGAGACATCACCACCCGCAAGGCGGAGATGTCAATCCTGGCCGCTCAGCTTTCGCTGGAGGATATGCTGTTTCGCTGTCTCAACACCCTCACCCGCGAGCGGGATGTCGCCGCCGCCTTCCACCAGTTTTTGCAGCTGGTGGGCAGCTATTATCAGGCGAACCGCGCCTATATCATCGAGTTTCGTCTGAAGGATCAGGTGGCGGACAACACCTTTGAGTGGTGCGCCCCCGGCGTGTCGGCGGAGATCGACAATCTGCAGGGCGTGCCGCTCTCGGTGATGGATGACTGGGTGGAGAAGTTTGAAACGGTGGGTGAATTTTCCATCAACTCGATCCGCGAGGACCTGGCGCCCGACGCCGAAGACCGCCGCATCCTCGAAGCCCAGGGCATCCAGAGCCTGCTGGCCGCGCCCCTGCGCCGCGACGGGCAGATCGTCGGCTTCGTCGGGGTGGACGATCCCACTTTGCATATCGACGATCTCACCCTGCTGCGCGCCGTCTCCGGCTTTGTGCTGGAGGAGCTGGAAAAGCGCCGTCTGCTGGCCGAGCTGGAGGAGATGAGCTACATTGACGTGCTCACCGGCCTCAAAAACCGCAACCGCTACACCCGCGTGCTGCAGGAATATGAGAGCGCCCCGCCGCTCACCCTCGGCGTTATCGTGCTGGACATCAACGGCCTGCGCGAGATCAACGACACCCACGGCTTCGCCTACGGCGACCGGGTGCTCAAGCAGGCGGCGGGGATCCTTTCGGAACACTTTTCCGGCAGCGTCTACCGCATCGGCGGCGACGAGTTCACCGTGCTGTGCGAAAACATCTCCAGAGAGGCCTTCCAGTTCAAAGTCGTGGAGCTGCGCGCCGCCTTTGAGGCGGATCCGCTCTGCGATGTCTCCATCGGCTTCGCCTGGAATCTGGATGCCGACTCGGTGGATGTCAACGCCCTGCGCCATCAGGCGCATGAGATGCGCCGTGCGGAGAAGCAGGCCTATTATCACTCGGTCCTCAACGAGGGCCGCATGGTTTCGCGCAGCGGCATCGCCGGCGAGGTGGTGCAGGAGATTGCCGATGGGCGGTTTGTCGTCTATTATCAGCCGCAGGTGGACCTTAAAAGCGGTGCGGTGGTAGGCGCGGAGGCGTTGGTGCGCAAGATCGCGGATGACGGCAGCATCATCCCGCCCGGGAAGTTCATCTCGTTTTACGAGGTGGGCGGGGTGATCAGCTATATTGACCGCTATGTGCTGCGCACCGCCTGTCAGGCGCTGCGGCAGTGGATGGATCAGGGATATCAGCTGCACATCTCGGTCAACTTCTCGCGTGTCACGCTGCTGGAGCGCAGCATTGTGGAGGAGGTTTCCGCCATCTGCGAGGAAGAGCGCGTGCCCACCTCCTGTATCACCATCGAGGTGACCGAGAGCATCGGCAAGATGGACGGCGAGTACCTCAAGCAGCTCATCGACCGTCTGCGCGCAGCCGGATTCAGCATCTCGCTCGACGATTTCGGCTCCCAGTACTCCAACCTGGCCATCCTGGCGGAGCTGGATTTCGACGAAGTCAAGTTCGACCGTTCGCTGATCAACTCGCTGGAGCAGAACAAGAAGAGCCGTCTGGTGATCGAGAGCGGCCTGGGCCTTTGCCGCGCCATGGAAGGCACGACCTCGCTGGCCGAGGGCATCGAGACGCAGGGGCAGCTGGATCTGCTGGCCAGCTTCCGCTGCGACTATGGACAGGGGTACTATTTCTCCCGCCCGGTGCCGCTTGGGCAGTTTGAGGAATATCTGCAGGGGCATAATCCCAAGGACGTTTGATTTGAGCGAGTGTCTTGGCAAGATTTTTGACCAGTGTTGAGACCTGCCCCGTCGGCCCCGTCTGCGCTGCTGTGCCGGCGACAGGCGGGGGCGAGGATGGAATCGGTACTAGCGATTTGGACTGAAAAAAGAGCGCTGCACGACTGTGCGGCGCTCTTTTTGTCGGGGCAAAGGGGCGGCGATGTTGGCGGCCCCAACGTGCCGCGGCCCGCCCCGAACACAAAAGGCACCGCGCAGCCTCCTGCGCGGTGCCTTCTTGTCATTTTAAAACACGAGGCCGTCCGATCAAATCCCCACAGCCCCGTCCCCCGCCGCGCCGGCCCTGCCGGCAAACAGCTCGGACAAAAACCGCTCCTCCAGCCCGGACAGCCGCATCTGCTTGCGGTGGATCAGCACATCGCGAAAGCACCGCTTGTTGTCCGCGCACTCCCGCTGCACCAGCCCGTACCGCTCCAGCAGCCGCGCCGGCAACGGCGCCTCCCACAAAAACGCGGCCGGATTCTCGGCCAGAAGGTCAAACTGACTGGCCCGGTCAAACAGATGCACCCGGTTTAAGGTGCTCTCCGGCATACCCTCCTTCTTCACGGGAGACAGGTGGGTCAGATCCGAGGAACTCTCCGAATCCTCCTGCACGATTTCCAGCAGCGGTTTGAGGTCGGAAAGACGGATCTGCTTTCGCCGCGCCAGCTCACTGTTTCGGTTCATCACCAGCTGATAGCGAAACTCGGTCACCGGCTCATGGGTGATGCCGTTTTGCTCCAGCAGCTTTTGAAAGTATTTCTCATGCTCCACATCGTAGCGAATGATGCCCAGCCGATAGCTGCGGTCGATCACATGGTGCAGTGTGGCCGAGGAACTGGTTTCGAGGTAGTGAACCTCCGGCAGATGGGCGGTGTCCCCCAGCTCGCGCGTGAAACGGGCGAAGGCGTCGGAGAGATAGCTGGTTCGCGGCACCGAGATGGAAAGCGCCTGCCGCTTGCCCGGCTCCTCCAGATAGTACTGCTTGATCTCCTCAATCTGCTCCAGCAGCTTTTCCGCCTGCTGCACAAACAGCTCTCCCTGCGTTGTCAGCACCATCCCCCGTGAGGTACGGTCGAAGATGGTGATGCCCAGACTCTCTTCCAGCTCGCGGATACAGCGGCTGAGGTTGGGCTGGGTCACCAGCAGCGCCTCCGCCGTCCGCTTGACCGAGCCGATGCGGGCGACCTCAACGGCATATTTGATGTGTAACAGATTCATCTCTAACTCCTGCTCATCGGCTGCCAACATCGGAAAGTGCTGCCTGTCGACAGTCTTGCTGTGCGGTTTTCAGACCAGGCTCTGCCCGAAGGCGACAAAAAATCCCTCCCCACCCAAAACAGGCCAAGGAGAGATTTCAGGCCTATGCTGCGCTCTGCTTCCCGCGGAGAACGAGGGAAACAACAGCTCCGGGTTAAAAAACAAAAGGACGCGCCGTTGTGAAAACCATCATATTGTTACAATAGCGCAAGCGTCCCGGAAAGTCAACAAAAGACGAAAAAAGGAGTATTCCGTGTTCGAATAGATCTGCCGTATCCACAGCCATATGGCGGAGCGGGGAGGGGAGCGGAGCAGGCGTCCGGCGGGCTGTCGGTTGCGGGGGTCACAGACCGTAAAACTCCAGGAACTGGCGCGTCTCCGGCTGGACCGGATCAACCAGCACCACCTCCCGCGGGCCCTGCTCAAGCAGCGCCCCCTTGTGGAAATAAAGCGCCTCATCCGCCACCCGGCGCGCCTGCTGCAGACTGTGGGTCACCAGCACCAGAGCGCAGCCTGTCTCCTTCACATAGCGGAGGATCAGCTCTTCCGAAAGGGAGGTTGTCTCCATGTCCATCGCCGCCGTCGGCTCGTCGAGGATGACGAGGTCGAAGCGGCGCATCATCAGCCGCGCCAGCGCCATTCGCGCCGTCTCGCCGCCGGAGAGACGGTCGGCCCGCTTGTCGGCCAGGTGGGCGATGCGAAGCTGCTCCATCAGCTCCGCCGCACGGGCAGGGTCCTTGCCGCCAAGCAGGATGTTGGCCCGGGCCGACATCCGAAATGCGTAATTCCTCTGGGGCATATAACCAACCGTAAAACGGTCGGGATGTACCGTCTTTTTGTCCGGCGCCAGCGCCCCGGCGAGGATGCGGGCGAAGGTGGACTTGCCGCTGCCGTTGGCGCCGATCACGGCATAGATCCGCCCGGGCAGCAGCTCGCCGCCGGGGAAGTCCAGCACCCGCCGTTCTTCATAGGTCTTGGTAAAGGCGGCGATCTTCATCGGCTCAGCCTCCTTTGCAGCACCGAAACCAGGATGTTGACCAGCAGCGAAAGGGTCAGCAAAATCAGCCCCAGCGCCACGCCGAGGGTGAAGTTGCCGCGGTTGGTGTGCTGCATGATGGCGGTGGTCATGACGTTGGTCTTCCAGGAAATCGCCCCGCCCACCATCGACACCGCGCCCACCTCGGCGATCGAGCGGGCGAAGGCCATCAGATAGGCGGAGATGATCTGGTAGACACATTCGTTGCACAGCAGCACAAAGGTGCGCAACCGCGAAAGCCCCAGTCCCCGCGCCGTCTCCCGCACAGCCGGGGCGACGCCGGCGACATAGGTCTCCATATTCCCAATGACGATGGGGGTGATCAGCACCACCTGCGCCATCACCATGATGTCCACCGTAAACAGCAGCTTGAGGTGGCGGAACGGGCCGACACCGGAGAACAGCATATAGAAGATCAGGCCGCACACCACCGGCGGCATCCCCATCAGGGTGCGGTTGAGCACCAGCAGCGCCCCGCGACCGGGGAAGCGGCAGGCGCCCAGCCAGATGCCCAGCGGCAGGCCGAGCAGCAGCGCCAGCACTGAGCTGCGCAGGCTCATCTTTGCTGTGACACTGAGGATATTCAGCAGCTCGGCATTGGCCGAGAAGATCAGCTGAATCGCTTTGGCAAGGGGGCTGCCCATCGTCTCGCCCCTTTCTTTAGTTGCATCGAAGTGCAAGGGATTGCCCGTCAATTGCTGCGAAACCCTTCCTTTCAGAGAGGGTTCAAGCGGAGAGGTTCACGGAAGAAGAACAGATCCCGTGGGTTGCCACACGGGATCTGTTTTACCTGTTTAACCGCAGGACAGGCTCTTACATCTTGCCATCGTTGGCGACGAAGGTGAGGAAGGTGGCCTTGTCGGTGAGGATATAGCCGCCCATCTCTTCAGCCATCACCAGGCAGGCGCCCATGCCGGTGTTGGCAGAGACGTACCACTCAGTGTAAGCAGCGAAGGAATCGGCCTCGGCGGTGATGCCGAGATCGGCGGGCCAGAGGGAGATCTCCTTGGTGTGGGTGCCGGACTTGTCACCGCGGGAGATGAAGGTGTGCTTGCCGGCGGCAATGGCGGCGAAGGCGTCATTGACGGTGGCAGCCTTTTCGACACCGGCCGGATCGGCGGAGGGGCCGCAGAGGACATAGTAATTGTAGATGAAGGAGACGCGCTCAGCCTCAAAGCCGGGGACAACGCGGGCAAAGCCGTCCGCGATAAAGGTCTCTTCCTGGCTCTTGGAGTGGACCAGGATCAGGTCGGCGTTGCCGTTCTTGGCGTTGGCAATCGACTTGCCGGTGCCGGCGGAGAAGACCTCAACGGTGTAGCCGTACTTCTGCTCGAAGACGGGCAGCAGCTTGGCCAGCAGGCCGGAGTCGTTGACCGAGGTGGTGGTGGAGAGGCGGATCACCTTGGTCTCCTCGGTGGCAGCGGCGATCTCACCGCCGTAAACGGGAGCGGTGTCAAGCACATAGAACAGGTTGGAGCCGTACTCCTCGACGCCGTAGGCACCGGCCATATCCAGCGCCTCCTTGCTCACCAGCCACTGGTAGAGGGCATCGGCACCGGCGGTGTTGAGGGCAACATCGGCAACGGCGTTGCCGTCGGCATCGACAAAGGGAGCCTCGGGGTTGACCGCCAGCACCGAGTAGGTGTTGAGCATCTTGTCATCGGCTTCCTTTAAGATCTTGGTGTCGACCACGATGGCCGGGGGCTGTTCGGCTTCGCCGCCGGAGGGCTGCTCGCCGCCTTCGGCCGGCTGCTCGGTGCCGGCGGGGTCCTGAGTCTCTTCCTGCTCGTCACTGGAGCTGCAGGCAACCAGGCTCAGCGCGAGGACCAGCGCCAGCAGCAGGGCTAAGAGTTTTTTCATGTTCTCTCCTCCTAAAAAGTTTGTGGAAAAAAACAAGGGTGGCTGCCTGAACCAAACACCAAAAGGGTACAGCAATGCTGCGACCCGGTCTTTGGAAAGAGGCTCGTCCACCGCTCTCAAAATCCCGTACACGACACGCACCCCTGAGGGCGTGCAGGCAGGCAGTCGATTATGACAAAATTATAGCATAAGGAAAGTTGGATTTCAAGGGCTTTTCCACTTTATTTTTGAGCGCCCGTGCGGTATGATAAAAGAAGCGGGCTGCGTTCGCTGGGATAACGCCCCGCAAAGCAGGAACAGGAGGCTGAAAACGATGAAACAACAACGCCCGTCGATAGATCAGTGGCTGAAAGAAGCCAAGGCGCACGAGAGCGCGCCGGAGATTGGGATGTATTTGACCCACATTGGGATCGTCCGCCGCACCGCCAAGGCAACGGCACGCCTGGGCGAGGATGCGCCGCCTGTGAACGGCATGGAATTTTCTTATGACCGAACGAAGCTGGAAGCAGCTGTCGAGGCGGCCCGCGCCATGGAGGGGATTCACTATGTGAAGGTCTGGCTCAACGAGGGTCGCCTGGAGGTGGGCGACGAGATCATGCAGGTGCTGATCGGCGGCGACATCCGTCCCCGTGTGATTGATGCGCTGCAGGCGCTGGTGGGTCGGATCAAAAACGAATGTGTGGAGGAAACTGAACTGTACGAGGTGGATTGAGGCCAAAATGTGGCGAAATTCGCTCTGCATCCCGCTGTGAACTGCCGGAAATCCCTGTAAATCAACGGAAACGAGGAACCCCCGGCCGCAAGATCTGCGGCCGGGGGTTCTCTGTGTGAACAGGGTGCCGCCGGCCTGCCGGGGGGCAGACGGCAAGGGAAAAGACCCGGCTGCCAAAGCAGCCGGGTCTTGAAACAGCCGGGATGTATCGCGGAAAGAGGCAGATCAAACCAGGATCCGAACTCTTACTGCTTGACAATGGCGCCGAACTTACAACCGGCCATACAGGCACCGCACTTGACGCAGGCCTTGGGATCGATCTGCATGGAGGCCAGCTTCTTGCCGGGGGCGACATAGTCGGTACGGGCGATAGCGTTGGCGGGGCACTGCTTGGCGCACAGGCCGCAGCCGACGCACTTGTCCTGAATGATGGTGTAGCTCATCAGGTTCTTACAGACCTTGGCGGGGCACTTCTTGTCGACGATGTGAGCGATGTACTCGTCGCGGAAGCGGGACAGGGTGG
>JAFQKL010000257.1 GCA_017396965.1 Clostridia bacterium | reverse complement strand
TGTCTTGTCGGCGGATGCTGACGAGGGCTGTCGGAGGGCTTTGCCGGACGGGGTGCGGGGGGGGCGGATTCTGGCGGCGCTGTGGGGGCGTGGCCGGAAGGGGCGGGGGAAGGGTTGTCGCGGCGGCGGTTACAGGAAGCGGCGGAACTCGTTCAGGTCCTGTTGGAGGGACGCGAGGAAGCGGGTGACGTGGTAGCCGTCGGTGGTGGCGTGGTGGCAGGTGAGGGAGAGGGGCATCTTGAGCCGTCCCGCCTGCTCGCAGATCTGCCCCGCCTCGACCGAGGGGAAGTAGTAGGGCTTGTTCTCGTAGTTGTGGACGGCAAAATGCCGGAAGGGAATCCAGGGGAGACAGGAGACGGTGTAGGCGTTGGCGGGGGGCGGGGTGTGCGGCTGGCTGAGGACGCCGTGGACGTCGCCGAAGCGGGCCTGGTTCTCGAGACAGGCGCGGTGGAACGCGGGGAAGTGGTCGGTGTATTCGGTCCACATCAGCGAAAAGGTGTGGTCGTCCTCGTGAAAGCTGGCGTAGAGGGGGGTGAGACGGTCGTAGAAGCCGAGGACGCCATCCTGTTCGGCGACCTTGAACTCGATTTGGTCATTTAGGTTTTTGGTGACCAGCCAGAGGTAGGCGGGGAAGAATTTGAGGCCCGCCTCTTTTGTCGCCCGCTTTGTTTCGGTGACATCAAGCTCCACCGTCAGCGAATAGGCGGTGGGGGCCATGCGGGAAAAGTAGTAAAACATCTGCGCACGCGGCCAGTTGGCAAGGTCGATGGGGGTGAACTGCATTGGTTCTTCTCCTTCCGCTTGTTTTGCTCATCATAGCATGGATCGGTCGGAGAGGAAACCTGCGTGTCGTGGAGTGGGAGGGGAAGGGAATGAGGCGGGCTGCATCCCCTCCCTGACGCTGCGGCGTCGGAACCCCCTTGCGCGCCTGTACGAGGCAGGGCGTGTGAGAGAGCGAGGAAGGACGGGTCTGTCAAGGGTTCAAGGGGTGGTGATTTTTTCCCGATCCCCCGCGAGGGAAAAATACGACCCCGTCCCTTGACAGACCGGGCGGAACGCACCCCATAATGGAAAGACGGGCGGCGCCACTTCATGTGGAGCTGCCCCATGTTGAGCCAAATTGAAACAACCCTGCAAACTGCACTGTCCCTAAACCCAACACACCAACCCCCTGCCCCAAAACAAAAACAAAAGCCCCTGCCGACGCTCCGACCGGGCAGGGCCCTGGCCCCCTGCAGGGGTCGCCGCCCGCAGGCGGCGAAATCCCCTTCCGACCCCTTGGAGGGAGCTTTGCCCTGAAACAACGCGCAAAGCCAGCCCGTCCGGGGGGTGGACGCGGGCGCCGAGGCCCGAAAGGGCGGGTGGGCGGGCGCTGTGAGGTTGGAGCGTCGGCAGGGTCTTTTCTCGTTGTTACAGCGCAGGGTGTTGTCGCGCTGGGTTTTGGTGCGGTGCGGCGGGCGAAGCCGACTCAGACTCCCTCAGCCGGCTTCGCTGACAGCTGCGCCCTCAGAGAGGGAGCCATTTGTGCCGTCCCCCGTCAAACACCCCCGTCAAAGCACCGTCACCCTTACCACTCAATCTCAAGCGGCGTATGCAGCCGCCGATGCTTCAAGAGCGGCAGGCCCGTCTCCGCCGCGAACGCCCGCACGCAGTCCTTCACCGGCTTCTTCATATTGTCGTTAAACACAATCGCATCCACCTTGCCCGGAATCGTCTCCATCGCGTGGCGCAGCAGGGCCATCCCCCGCTCGCCGCTGTAGTCGCCGTTCACCAGCCAGATGGTGGGCAGGAAATGCCCGATCGAGATGGGCAGCTCCTCCTGAAGCAGGGCCTTTGAATAGTTGTCGTCAAAGTGAATCCCGCCGAGGCACAAAATCACCTTCGGCTCCGGCCGCGGCTCGAACACCCGGAGCAGCGCCCCCGCCAGCACCTCGGCGGCGGTGCGGTTCTGAAGCGTCTCCGGCGCGCTGCCCACCTCGATGTCGAAGAGCGGCACGGGATAGTCCTCAATCAGGGCGGGATCGCTGCCGTGAATCGCCCCCGACCAGTGGGTGGCCTCGGTGTGGACGGTGAAGTCGGCAAGCCCCTTCTCCACCCGCCCCTCCTCCAGCGCCCGGGCGAGGGCGCGCAGGTAGCCGGGGTGGGCGGGGGCGAAGCGGCCGGTCATCACGTCGCCGATGCTGTGGACGGTCAGCACCTTGTCCGGCGCGTTGGCGCCGCCGTGCCAGTTGATGTAGCCGGCGACGTCACAGTCCGCAAAATGCTCGTTCACCACCGGCAGATAGGTCTCGTAGCGGTGGCTGAAATAGTAGGCCATGCTGACAAAGTCGAAGCGGTCGCCCCGCTCGTCGGTGTAGGTGTAGGCGGGCAGACCGTCCACCACAAGGCCGCTCTCTTTGAGCGGAAGGGTGGATTTGAGAATGTCCAGCACGTTGGTGGCCACAAGGTCGAGCGCGGGGTCGGGACAGAAATAAAAGACGGCTTTTTTCAAGAGAAATCCCTCCTCACGGTTGTTTTTGACAGTATACCACATCTCCCGCACGTTGTAAAAGCCCTCGTTTCGTGTTATACTGAACACAGAAAACCACACAGATCTGCCCGTCCGTGAGAGGAGCAAGCCCCTCTCCGGCCCATTCAAAAAAGGAGGAACGTCATTGAATCACAATCCCTTCGGCGGGCCGTCCGACCAGCCAAACGGCGGCCCCAACTGGCAGGACATCTTCTCCAAAATGTCCGCCAACCGCCCGCCCAGAGAGCCGAAAGTGAGAAAGCCCCGCACCCCCGCCAAACACGGCGAGGCCAAGGCCCTGCTGGCGACGCTGCTCTTCGCCCTGCTGCTCTTCTACCTCACCCTGCCCGCCCTCAACCTGCGCGACGAGGGCTTTTACTCCTACATCGGCATGGTGCTGATCTTCTACGCCGTCGTCCGCGCCCTGCTGACGGCGGGGGCGGTGTGGGAGGAGGTGACGGTGGAGGGCAGCGGCCTGCGGGCGCGGCTGCGTCCCTTCAAGCGGCTGCTTTACCCGCTGTTCCCGCTGGTGGCGCTGGTGGTGATGGCCTCCATCGGCTCGCTGGCGGGGGCGCCGCTCTTCCGCGCCGCGTCCTACGCCTCGCTGCTTTCGGTGCAGGAGGGTGAGTTCACCGAGGACGTCGCCGCCGTCACCTACGATCAGATCCCCCTGCTGGACAAGGCCAGCGCCGCAGAGCTCGGGGCGAGAAAGCTCGGCACCCTGGCCGACATGGTCAGCCAGTTTGAGGTGGCGAGCAGCGAGGCCCAGATCAACTACACCCAGATTAACTACCGCGGCCGGCCCACCCGCGTCACCCCGCTGCGCTACGGCGACTTCTTCAAGTGGCTCGGCAACCAGAAGGAGGGCCTGCCCGCCTACCTCACCATCGACATGATCACCCAGGAGGTGGAGGTGGTGCGCCTTGAGTCCTTAGGGCTTTCGGGGATGCGCTACTCGGAGAGCGAGCTCTTCTTCCGCTACCTCCACCGCGCCCTGCGTTTTCGCTATCCGACCTTCATGTTCGGCAAGGTGGACTTTGAGATCGACGAGGAGGGCACGCCCTACTGGGTGGCCTCCCGCGTCACCAAGCGCATCGGCCTCTTCGGCGGCGAGGACATCATCGGCGCGGTGCTGATGAACGCCGTCACCGGCGAGGCCGAGTACTACCCGGTGGAGGAGGTGCCCACCTGGGTGGACAACGTTTTCGACCCCGACCTGCTCATGCGTCAGTACGACTACTACGGCGCCTATCAGAACGGCTTCTGGAACGCCACCTTCGGGCAGAAGAACGTCACCATGACCACCCTGGGGTACAACTATATCGCCATGAACGACGATGTCTATATGTACACCGGCGTCACCTCGGTGGGGCAGGATGAGAGCAACGTCGGCTTTATCCTCGTCAACCAGCGCACCAAGGAGACGAAGTTCTACTCCATCGCCGGCGCCGAGGAGTATTCGGCGATGGATTCGGCGGAGGGCATTGTCCAGCATCTCGACTACGACGCCACCTTCCCGCTGCTGCTCAACATCGGCGACCAGCCCACCTATGTGCTGGCCCTCAAGGACCAGGCGGGGCTGGTGAAGATGTACGCGATGGTCAACGTCAGCCGCTACCATCTGGTGGCGGCGGGCAACTCGATCGCCGAGACCGAGCGCGCCTATCTGGCGCTGCTGCGCGACAATGATCTCTACAGCGGCCAGCCGCTGCCGCCCGCCGACCGTCCCGAGGCCGAGACCTTCACCGCCGCCGGCCGTCTCAGCGAGCGCCGCGAGGCGGTGATCGAGGGGACGACGATGTTCTTCCTGCGGCTGGAGGGCGACAACCGCTGGTACCTGGCCTCGGCTGCCGACACGCCCTTTGCCGTGCTGCTCAACGTCGGCGATGCGCTGGAGCTGACCTTTGTGGAGGGCGAGCTGTTTGCTGAGGTGACGGCGCTTGAGGTGGTGACTGACGCGCCGGCTCAGTGGGAGGCTGCGCCCTTGCCGGGGACGCCCCCTGTGGAGGGCGACGCCGCGCCGCCTGCAGGGCTCGCCGCCGCAGCGGCGAAATCCCCCTGGCACAGCGTTTGGATTCCGCAGGAGGACAGAGTTTAGAACCGTCCCCTTGACGGGATGACGCGGAAAACGCCGGTGAAGGCGGTTAGGGAGTAGGGGAGTGTGGTCGGTTGACCACACTCCCCACCTCCATTATGGGGAGCGAACCCGCCCGGCCTGTCAAGGGCCGGGTAGTATTTTACAAAAGCCCTTGCGGGGGACGGGCTTTTGTAAAATCTCCACCCTTAAACCCTTGACAGGCCTGCCCCTCCGCGTTGGTTTGGACGCAGCGGG